>JAVRPF010000390.1:0-8041 GCA_032162385.1 Mycobacterium sp. | reverse complement strand
CGGGCTCAGGACTGGGCCTGGCATTGGTCGCTCAGCAGGCCGAACTACATGGCGGCACGGCGTCATTGGACGATAGTCCGCTGGGCGGCGCCCGCCTGCTACTGCGGCTCCCCGGCCCGTCGTAACTACTTGCCGCGTTGGGACTTGCCGCTGTCCCAGCGGTTGAAGCCCGCCGCCTCTGCCGTCTCGACGTCGCGGAACCACACCTCGGCGATGGTCCGCTTGTACGTCGGGCTCTCCGCTGAGTGGTAGAGCATCGAGTCCTCGTTGCCCTTGATCGTGTAGCCGGACGGAGCATCCGCAGATGCCACCGCGAGCCGCAGCGAGCCCTCGCCGTACGGTGGTTCCACAACGGGAGCCGTTGCGGCGGCGGCTGTTTCGGCGGTGGCCGTCTCGGTGACCTTCTCGGCCGGTAGGGAATCACTGCCCGAGTCGACGAGTTTCGCCACGGACGCAGCGCCGGCCGCTCCTGCCGCGGCGGATACCGGCACCTCGCGCTAGACCCGCCGGATCATGAAGGCGGCCGTGATGACCAGCCCGAGCACGAAGGCCAGTGCCACCAGCCACCAGTTCACGGTCATTTCCCTGCTCCCGGTTCCGGCGCGGCCTGGTCGGCCCGCGCGGCTTCCTCGCTGGTGTGCTTGATCGTGACCGCGGCGAGCGCCCAGGCGACCAGCGACCCCGCCAGGAACGCGAGCAGGTACCACACCCATTGGATGACGAAGTCCATGTCGAATCTCCTCAGCTGACCGTGATCTCGACGCGGCGGTTCTGCGCCCGGCCCTCGGGGGTGCCGTTGTTCGCGACGGGATCAGCCGAGCCCGCGCCAGTCGAGGTCACGGCGCCTGCGACCACTCCGTCCGAAACGAGGGCATCCGCAACGGCTTTGGCGCGACTGGCGCTGAGCGGCACGTTGATGGCGTCGGTGCCGCTGTTGTCGGTGTATCCGGCGACTGCCACCTTGGCATTGGGGCAGGCCTTCACCATGCCCGCCACCTGGGACACCAGTTGCCGGGAGTCTGGCGCCAACGTGAAGCCGTCGGTGCTGAAGTTGATCGGCGTGCGCAGCAGCCCCGAGATATCGGCCTGAAGCGTCGCGCAGGTGCCGCCTTGGCCCACCCCGGCAGGAGGACCTGGTGGCGGTGCAGACGGTGCCGGTGCCGATGTGACCTGAATATCGTTGACTATCTTGATATTCGGCCATGTCGTGGCGGCCGCCGCTTCAGCGGCGGCCTTCAGGTCCTCGGAGGGCGCGGTGCCGCTCAACGTCACCGTGTCATCTTCGAGTTTCAAGCCGAAGTCGGGAATGCTGAGGGCGGCGCTGAAAACCCCACCCAGTCCGGCGAAATCGGGGACCTGGACGCCCGGTACCACCTTGAGGTTGTCGACGATGACTGCACCCGGCAACGCGGTCCCGAGCGCATCGAGCAGCGATGTCCTCATCGACTCGTCGGACACTTCACCGGCGAGGGTAAAGCCCTTGACGCCCGCGGGGTCACCCACGTTGCCGTTGCGCACGATCGAGAACGGCGCGTACCCCGTTGCGGGCAAGGCGGCGCTCGTCGTCGCGGCCGAAGGACTGGACGGCGCCGTGAGCGTGGCCGACGGATCCACGCTGGGTGCGGTGAGTTCGAAGTCCTTGGCCGAGTGGTCCAGACCGGCCCAGCCGATCAGGGCGAGCAGCGCGGGAATGACCAGGAAGGCCAGCAGCCAGCCCAGGCCGGGTTGTCGTCGGTAGAACTTCGAGTCGGTGCGCCGCTCGGTCGTTTGGTCCTCGTCGGATCCCGCCATGGGCCTCCTGTCGTCGGCAGCCAGCCCAGGGTCGCCTGGGAAGGGTCGGTAGGTCTTCGCCGGAAACATCCGGCAGGCCGAACACGACGTGAAGGGCGCCGAAATTCAGCCCGCTCGCCTTGTCCGGTCAGCGAACGTCGAGCAGATCGATGACGAAGATCAGCGTCTTGCCCGACAGCCGGTGCCCCGAGCCTGCCGGTCCGTAGGCCTGGGCCGGCGGGATGACCAGCTTGCGCCGTCCTCCCACCTGCATGCCCGGAATACCGTCCTGCCAGCCCTGAATCAGGCCGCGCAGGGGGAACTCGATCGACTCGCCCCGGTTCCACGAGCTGTCGAACTCTTCGCCCGTGTCGTACTCGACGCCGACGTAGTGCACCTTGACGGTGCCGCCGGGGACGGCTTCGGCGCCGTCACCGACCACCACGTCCTCGATCACCAGTTCAGCGGGTGCGGGACCGTCGGGGAATTCGATCTCGGGTTTCTTGTCGCTCGCCACGCCCATCACCGTAGTCGGGCAGAATGGTCGGGTGGACAAGGACCGTGACATTCTCGCCGAGGTAAACCAGCTCGTCGCCGAGGAGCGAGAGCTCCGGGCCAAGGTGCAACATCGCGAGATCGACGAAACCGAGGAACATCAGCGCCTGCGCTCCGTGGAAATTCAGCTCGACCAGTGTTGGGACCTGCTCCGGCAACGCCGGGCACTGCGCGAGACCGGTCAGGATCCTGATCAGGCTCAGGTGCGTCCGCCCGATCAGGTCGAGGGCTACCTGAACTGATCGGCAGCCGTGACGTCCGACGATCGCTTCGACGTCGTCATCGTTGGCGGCGGTCACAACGGCCTGGTCGCCGCCGCCTACCTGGCGCGGGCTGGCCGCCGGGTGCGGCTGCTCGAGCGCCTCGATCACGTCGGCGGCGCTGCCGTCTCGGCGCACGCGTTCGACGGTGTGGACGCCCGGCTGTCGCGCTACTCATACCTCGTCAGCCTGCTGCCGCGGCGCATCCTCGACGACCTCGGCGCCCGGGTTCGCCTGACCCGCCGCCGCGATTCGTCCTACACCCCGGACCCCGCCACCGCGGGTGAGACCGGCCTGCTGGTGGGGCGGCACAGTACGTTCGACGCCGTCGGCGCGGCCGACGACCAACCGGGGTTCGACGAGTTCTACCGCCGCTGTCGCACCGTCACAGGCCGGCTGTGGCCGACGCTGACCGAACCATTGCGGACCAGGCGCGCCGCGCGGGATCACGTGCTGGCCGGCGGCGAACCCGACGCCGCCATCGCCTGGGAGGAGATGATTGCCGGGCCGATCGGCGATGCGATCACCGGCGCGGTGGGCAACGATCTGGTCCGCGGGGTGATGGCCACCGATGCGTTGATCGGCACCTTCGCCCGCACCGACGATCCGTCGCTGGTGCAGAACGTGTGCTTCCTCTACCACCTGCTTGGCGGCGGCACGGGCGACTGGGACGTCCCGGTCGGCGGCATGGGCGCCGTAAGCGGTGCGCTCGCCGCGGCGGCGTTCGGTCATGGTGCCGACATCGTCACGGGCGCCGACGTTCACGCGATCACCTCCGACGGCGAGGTGGACTACCGCCACGACGACACTGAGCGTCGGATCCACGGGAGGACGATCCTGGCCGGGGTGACCCCCACGGTGCTGGCGCGACTGCTCGGCGAACCGGAGCCGACGCAGGCGCAGGGCGCTCAGGTCAAGGTGAATCTGATGCTGCGGGGGCTACCGCGGTTGCGTGACGAATCCGTGCGTCCCGAACAGGCTTTCGGCGGCACATTCCACATCAACGAGAACCTCAGTCAGCTCGACGCCGCGTACGACCGGGCGGTGGGCGGCAGCGTGCCCGATCCGCTGCCATGTGAGATTTACTGCCACTCCCTGAGCGATCCGACGATCCTGTCCGCCGAACTGCGGGCGTCCGGCGCGCAGACCCTCACGGTGTTCGGCTTGCACACTCCGCATCATCTGATGACCGCCGCCGATCCCGACGGCATCCGGGCAAGACTGACCGACGCGGTCCTGGCGTCGCTGGATTCCGTTCTCGCCGAGCCCATCCGGGACGTGGTGATGAGCGATGCGCACGGCAGGCCCTGCATCGAGGCGAAGACGACGGCAGATCTGGAGGACGCGCTGGGCATGACGGCTGGCAACATCTTCCACGGCGCTCTGCGCTGGCCGTTCGTCGAGAACGACGAGCCACTCGAGACACCTGGCCAGCGCTGGGGGGTCGCAACCCCGCACGACCGGATCCTGTTGTGCGGCTCAGCCTCTCACCGGGGCGGCGCGGTGTCGGGGATCGGCGGCCACAACGCCGCCATGGCGCTACTGAAGGGCTAGACCATTGCTTGGGCCAATGCCATGTGGCCCTCGAAGCCGAGGTTGCTGGCCATGGCGTGGTAGCGGTCGGAAAGCTGGCGATACGCCGTGCCATCGCCACGCGCCCGTGCCAGCAATGCCCGAAGCCGGAGCAGCGCGATGTCGCACACCGCAAGGTCTCGGACAGGAGCGGTTGCCAATCTCGCGATCACCGCCTCCGCCTCCTCTACGTCACCATCGGCAGCACGGTCGAGCAAGGCCTCCACCAGACTGCTGGTACACATGACGCTGTATTCGAACTGACCATTGGCGAAGATCGCGTCGACGGATGCCCGCATGATCGGAATCGCGCCATCGGCGTCCCCCTGACGCGCTTGTTCTCGTGCGAGGTAGATGTCGACTAACGGCAGTTCGGTCGCGAAGAACTGCCCATTCGCACAAAGGTCGCGAGTCTCCGTGAGGTACTGCAGTCCGCGTTCCCGGTCGACACCGCTTTCGATGAGCGCACCCGCAGTGATGTACCTGGTGAGCGCCAGCGCGTTGTGATCACCGGTGTTCCGGGCGATCTCCAGCGCCTCTTCGAGATCACGAACCGCCGTCGCGTCGGGATCGAGGACCCGGTTGATGATGGCAGCGCCGTACTTGTATACGACGGCGCTGGCGAAGGTGTGCAGGTCGGCATCCCGGGCCATCGCGAGGGCGTCGTCGAAATCGGCTCGCCAGCCTGGAATTCCAATCCAGTACCGGGCAAGGCCGCGAAACAGGATCGACAGCGACAACGGCGACCCGATGACGAAATCGCCTTTAGTGACGTCACCGTCGGCGAGGTCGATCGCGTGCTGAGCCCAGCGCAGTAGTTCGGGCATCTGACCGGTCCCGTGGTAGATGACCATCGCGACGACCGCCAGCCCGACAGTCAGTTCGGAGTCGCCGATCGCCTCGAGCAGTTCGATCTGTTCGGTTACCAATTCGACCGCTTCGGGTGCGCGGCCGTGCAGCATGCACTCCGTGATCTGGCCGAGCATGGCGATGGCCAGCGACCGTTTGTCGCCCGCCCCGGTACACAGTTCGCGCAATTCCTCGAAGCCGGAATGAGCGACATTCGTCGCCGATCGATACGCGATGGCACACAGCAGTGTTCGAGGCGCGATGCGCATGGCCGTGCGGCGCGGGTCATCTTCCGGTAGTACATCGGCGACTTCACGCGCGCGGTACCAACTGGTGCGCGCTGCCATGATGTCCCGGTGGGTCGACCAAGCACCGGCCCGCATGTGCCAGCCGTAGGCGGCGTGGCTGTCACCAGCCGATTCCAGGTGCTCGGCGATCAGCGCGGCGCTTTCATCGGTCGAGCGCTCCGCGATCAACGATGCGAGCCGTCGGTGCAGGTTGGCACGGTCGGCCTTCAGCTGCGACTCGTAGGCCACCGCGCGGATCAGCGGGTGGTGAAAGGCGTACTCCTCGGGCCGGGACAAGTTCACCTGGTCGATCAACTCAGCCACGACCAGTTCGTCGACGACGGGATCGATGCCCAGCGCGACGAGCAACTCGGTGCCGAACCGAGATCCGATCACCGCCGCGGCGTTCAGCGTGCGCTTACCCGCGGGTTCGAGCCGGTCGATGCGGGCAGCGATGGTCGCGTGCAGTGTCGGCGGGATGGCGACGTCCGTGTGCTCGACGTTGCGGACGTACGATCCGCGCCCGCCTCGAAGCGCACCCTGCTCCGCGAGATTGTGCACCAGTTCCTGGGCGAAGAACGGATTGCCTGCCGCTCGATCGGCGATCGTCTCGGCAAGCGCTGCAACCGACGCATCGGTGCCCAGTTGTTCGGCAATCAACGCTGCCGAGTCCGACACACTCAGCGGCGCAAGCGCAATCGTCTGGCTAGCGGCGACGTGACTCAGAGTCCCATGGTATTCGGGACGGTACGTCACCATCACCATCGACGGAGTACGCGGAATCACCGACATGAAGCCGGCCAGCATCGACTCGCTGGTGTCGTCGATCCAGTGCGCGTCCTCGATGACGTAGACGGCCGGTTTCTGTCGGTTCAGCAAAGCCGCCTTGACCAGTGCGGTCAGTCGTCTCCTGCGCGCATCCGGATCGATGCTGGGCGCGGCAACGTCCGGGTTCGCGACACCAAGCAGGTCGTAGAACAGCAACAGGTCCTGTGAATCCGCATCGGGTGCCAAGGCCTGCAGCCGGGTCCGCGCGGTTTCGCCGTCGGCGTCACCCACCCCGGTGCCCGCACGTAGCAGCTGACCGGCGACGTGGAAGGGCACTTCGTGGGCATGGGACTCGCAGAACGCGCTGAAGACGTCGACGCCCTTCTTGATCGCCATCGACGCGATTTCGCGAACCAAGCGGCTCTTGCCCATTCCGGCCGGTCCGACGACACCGACCACGGAACCGTGCCCGTCGATTGCGGACTTCAGGATGCCTTCCGCCGCCGCCAACTCCCATGAACGGCCGACGAGGCTCGGTTCGCCCCGGCCAACCGAGCCGGACTGCGACTTGACGGCGAACAGATGTCGCGCGAGAACCGGAGCCTCGCGGCCCTTTATGCACACCTGCTCCGGGTCACTCAATTCCACCCGGTCGTCGACGAGCTGGGCCGTGTGTTCCGAGACCATCACACCGCCGGGCGGAGCGGCGGATTCCATCCGTTGCGCCATCCCGACCTGCTCCCCCACTGCGGTGTATGCCGTTGGGCCGGAACCGATTTCACCGGCGATCACCTGGCCCGAGTTCAAACCGACCCGGACGGCGAACCTCTCGCCGTCACGTTGGGCGACCTCCTGGGCCAGATGTCCAGCCTCGCGCTGAATGCTCAAGGCGGCCCGACACGCGAGAACCGCATGGTCTTCCAACGCCATCGGTGCGCCGAACACCGCCATGAGGCCGTCGCCGGTGAACTTGTCGACGGTGCCACCGTAGCGGCGGACGATGCCCGTGGAACGGTTGAAGAGTGCGGTCATGATCTCGCGCAGTCGCTCCGGCCCAAGCTCGGCAGCCAACTCCATCGACCCGACCACATCGGCGAACAGCACGGTCACCTGCTTGTATTCGGCCGAGTTCGCAGCCGATCCGACGGGCTCACCGCACGCGTCACAGAAGCGGGCACGCTCCCGCGGTTCCGTGCCACACCCACCGCACGCAGTTGTCACCCTCTCCGACCCCCCGTCGGTCCAACCAATAAGTCCGAGGGTAAGTCGCTGTGCACGAGTTTGAAAGGGAATTAACGAGGTCGGCGCAGGGGCTAACCCGCGGCCAGCTTGGCCAAGATGGTCTCGAGCGTGCGCAGTTCGGCCTGATTCAACGCGGCGAACGGGCGCGGCGCGGGATCGTCGACCTCGTCGATGGTCGCGACCACCTCGCGGCCTTCGTCGGTGAGTGACACCAGCTTGGAACGCCGGTTGGTCGGATCCGCTTCGCGCACGATCAGTCCGCGGTCCTCGAGGTCGTTCAGGGCGACGGTGGTGGCGGGTGCGTCCATGGTGGCGGCTTCGGCGATCTCCTTGGCCGTCATGGCCCGCTTGGCCAGCCTGCGCAGCACGCGCACCCTGCTGAACGGCAACCCAGTGGCATCGATGACGTCGCGCCGCCAGACGTCGCGGTTGTCGAACACCACCGCGGCCATCGCGCGCCACACCTCGTCGGCGCATGGGTTATCCGACACGGACCCCCTCCTCCGTGATGATCGACGTGCCCGCAATCTGGGGGGCCACACGTCGGGCGGACCGGGCCGCCCGCTGCGACGTCGAAAGGAAGCCGAGCGCAAAGATCACGACGCCGAGTGCCACGCACACGAACCACAGCGGCCGAGAGGAAGCGGCGAAGTCCGTTCCGCTCTGCAACACCGCCAATCCGGCGACCGAACCACACAACGCCACACCGATGCTCACACCGATCTGCCGGCTCGTGGA
>JAVRPF010000389.1:0-4295 GCA_032162385.1 Mycobacterium sp. | reverse complement strand
CAGCGGGTCGTCGGCCTTGCGGATGCTCTCGTCGGCGGCCACTGGCACGTCGACCAGCCGCCGCACCTCGGCAAGCTCGGGCACCGTCGCGCAGGGCTGCTCCAGGTACTCCAGCGGACCGTCGGCGGTCAGCGCGGCAGCGGCGGCGACCGCTTCCGGCACCGTCCAGCCGCCGTTGGCGTCCACCCGCACGGTCGGCACCAGAGCACGCACCGCGTTGACCCTGGCGACGTCGTCGGCCAGCGTCTGGCCCGGCTCGGCCACCTTCACCTTGGCGGTCCGCGCGCCGGGGAACCGGGCCAGCACGTCGGGCACCCGCGCCGCTTCCACCGCGGGCACGGTGGCGTTGATGGGGATGCGGTCGCGCACCGGGACGGGGGATGTCTCGTAGGCGGCCTCGACCGCCGAAGCCAGCCACTGCGCGGCCTCGGCGGGACCGTACTCGAGAAAGGCGCCGAACTCACCCCAGCCCAGCGGTCCTTCGATGAGAGCCACCTCGCGAATGTCGATGCCGCGGAACCGAACTCGCATCGGCAGCGCGACCACGTGCAGGCGCTCGAGCAGATCGTCGACTGACGGCGTCACAGATGCTCAGACCGCGCGGCCGCTACCCTCCCAGTGCGGCTTGCGGAGGTCCTTCTTCAGGATCTTGCCGGTGGGGTTGCGCGGCAGCGCGTCCACGACGTCAACGGTCTTGGGGCACTTGTACGCGGCCAGCTGCTCGCGGGCGAACGCGATGATCTCCGCCTCAGTGGCTTCGCCTTCAAGCGCCACAACGGCTTTGACCGCTTCGCCCCACTTCTCGTCGGGCACGCCGATGACGGCGACCTCCGCGACCGCAGGATGCTCGGCCAGCACCCGCTCGACCTCGATCGAGTACACGTTCTCGCCGCCGGTGATGATCATGTCCTTGAGCCGGTCTTCGACGAAGATGTAGCCCCCGGAGTCGACGCGACCGATGTCACCTCACCGGTGCGGAACCAGCCGTCGTCGGTGATCGCCTCGGCGGTCTCCTCCGGCTTGTTGTGATAGCCCTTCATCAATTGCTTTGTTCGGAACCACAATTCGCCCTGCTCGCCCGCGGGTACGTCCTCGAGCGTGTCGGGATCGACCACCCGAACCTCCGAGCCGGGCACCACTTTGCCCGCGCTGGTCATGCGCTCCTCGTTCTCGCTGCGATGGTCCTCGGGCATCAACCGGCTGACTACGCCGCACACCTCGGTCAGTCCGTACGCCTGAATGAAGTCCGTGTTCGGCCACGCCTTCAGTGCCGACCGCAGCAGCGGCATCGGCATCGGCGATGCGCCGTACGCGTAGGTCTTGAGCGCACTGAACAACTTCACCGCATCGTCGCCGGACTCCAGCACCTTGGCCAGCACGGCAGGTACCAGGAAGGTCCGGTTGGCGCCCTTGAGGATTCCGTCCGCCAACGACATCCCGTCGACGTCGCGGGTAATGATGCTCGCGCTCCCGCTGTGCAGACCGAACTGGGCGTACGACGAACCGGCGACGTGGAACATCGGCATCGCCACCAGGTTCTTGTCCCCCTCGTCGAGTTCCCAGTTGTCGAACCCGTTGACGGTGTGCGCGATGACGTTGGACTGCGTCAGCGCCACGCCCTTGGGCCTTCCGGTGGTGCCCGAGGAGTACATGATGATGCAGACGTCGCCGGGGTCGACGTCGGGCGAGCGGTCGACGGGCGTGGCCGCCGCGAGCATCGCCTCGTACTCGTCGCCGTCGCCACCCTCCGGCGTGACCTCGATGACTTGCTCGACGTGCGGCAGCTTGTCGCGCAGCGCCTCGACGCCCGGTTTCAGCTCCGCCCCGACGACAAGGAGCTTGGCGCCCGAGTCGTTGAGCACGTAGTCCATCTCGTCGGCCGCAAGGCGAAAGTTGATGATGGCGTTGGCCGCGCCGATCGACGCGGCCGCGACCGTCAACTCCACGCAGGCCGGGTGGTTCTTGTCAAGGAACGCGACGACGTCACCGCGTTTGACACCTCGCTCGGTCAGCGCTCCGGCCAGATGCCGGACGCGGTCGTTCCACTGCGACCACGTCCAGCTCCGGTCCAGATAGGTGATGGCTTCGGCATCCGGCTTGGCTTGCGCCCAGTGCGCCGTGCGTTCGTCGAGGAATCGGGGATCAGCCAGAACGGACATGAAACCAGGCTGCCATGAGGACGCGAACCGTCAATCGGAATCGGCATAAACGCAGCGACCCGCAAGGTAGGTCGCACGGACCACGAGGTCGGCGATGGCCTCGGGCGGAACGGCGCGCGGGTCGGCCGACAGCACCACCAGGTCGGCGTACTTGCCGACTTCGAGCGACCCGACGACGTCGTCGGCGAACAACTGCCACGCCGCGTCGAGCGTCTGCGCCCGGATGGCCTGCTCGACCGTCAGCCGCTGCTCCGGCCCAGCACACGGCCGCTGGGCGCGACGCGGGTGGCGGCGACGCTGATGTTGCGCAACGGCTCCTCCGGGGTGACCGGCGGGTCGTTGTGCAGCGAGATCCGCATCCCGGTCTTGACGGCGGAGCCGCACGGCATCCACCGCGAACCGTGCTCGGGTCCGAACAGGCCGTCGACGATCACGTCGCCCCAATAGTGGATCTGGTCGACGAAGAGGCTGCACGTGACGTGGCAGGCCATCGGCCAGCCGAGCGGGAAGTATGCATCGACGATCTCGGTCAGCTGTTCGGGCGTGTAGTTGGCATGGCCGCACGACCCGGGCGGCACGCCGATGGTGCGGGTCGCGTCGGTGTCCAGATAGGGAAAGGACAGGTCGATGTTGCCGATCCACGGTGACCCGTCGACCCAGATCTTGATGCCGACCTGCTTGACCACGTCGTCTCCGTTGTCGGGAGTCGCCTCGGTGGTCAACGCCGCGTTGCAGATCTCATAGGTGCGGAGCCGGACCGTCAGCCCGTCGCGCATCTGCTCGAGTACCGGCCGGAACGTCGGGTCGAACGCCATCTCCGAGCACGTCGTCAGTCCAGCGCGGTTCAGCCGGGCACACTCGGCATGCAGCATCCGGGATAGTCCGACGGCTCGATGGCCCCGGCCGGCAGCGCGAACACCGCGCCCGTCTCTTCGGCGGTGCCGTCGAGATCGCCGTTGTCATCGCGGCCGTCCAGGGCGCCCTTCGGATCCGGGGTGTCGGGACAGCCCGGCGCGTTGGGCGGCCGTCGAGTTGAAGAACGCCTCGTGCCCGGAGTTGTGGATGATCACCAGCGTGGTGTCCGGTGCCATGGCGTCCAGCCAGCTCAGCGTGGGGTCGGGCAGGCCGGCCTGCAGCAGCGGATCCCAGCCGACGAGGTACGCACCCCCGGCGCCACGGGTGTCCACCTCGCGCCGAACCGCGTCGACGACCGCGTCGGGGTCGCGCATGGTGACCGGACGGATGTCGACCATGCGGCCACGGTCAGCACCGTCCCGAAGAAGACCAGCTCAGCAGGCATGAACGAATCCACTCGAAGTCATCGACAAGATTCTTCAGAAATCTTTCGTGGCGCGTGTCGATTTCCGGGGGCTGCCATTCGACGTGTCAACGAGGGCACGATGGGCGTGCCCCTTCCACCAACCAGAAGGAGACAGAAGAATGGCGCGTTACATGCTGATCCTGCGGTCCACCCCCGCGGCCGAAGTGGCGATGGCGGAGCAGAACATCGACTTCGACCAGATCATCGAGTCGATGGGCCGCTACAACGAGGAGCTCATCAAGGCTGGCGTACTGCTGGCGGGCGAGGGCCTCGCCGGTCCAGAAGACGGCTTTGCGGTCAATTTCGATTCCGATCCGCCTGCGGTCACCGACGGCCCCTACACCGAGGCCAAGGAGCTGTTCAACGGCTTCTGGATCCTCGACGTGTCGTCGAAGGACGAGGCCAAGCAGTGGGCGCTCAAATGCCCGCTGGGCACCGGCGCCAGGCTCGAGGTGCGGCGGGTGTCCGAGACCGAGGAGTTCGATCAGGACAACGAGTGGATCCAGAAGGAACTCCAGTGGAAGAAGGACGGCGTCTGGAAGTAGTCACGACGCGACGCAGGCCCCGGCGGTGAGACCCACCGCCGGGGACTGCACTGTGCTCGGGCTCAGAAGAACGTCGAGGTGTTCGTGCTGGTGCCGTTGTCGCAGGTGATGTTGACGTTCCAGTTCGAGAACTTCGGAATCGCCGGAACGATCGCCAGGTCGTAGGTCGCCTTCGCCTCCAGGAAGAAGCTGCGGTGATAGCCGTCGGAGTCGTAGACGCTCTGCGAAGCGACCCCACTGCGATCGGTGACGTGTGCCGTCAGACCGCCG
>JAVRPF010000388.1:0-3587 GCA_032162385.1 Mycobacterium sp. | reverse complement strand
CCGCGGTCCGATTGCGGGCGGACAGCCTCGACGACTTCGTGGTTGGGGAGGGACGGTCGACGTACGGTTCGATGACCGCGGAGCTGGACCGTCTGGAGAATCTGCTGCAGCAGCTGCTTCGCCTGGCTCGCGCGGAGGAGGTCAGCGGCAGCCGCAGAGTGGGTCTGGCCACCACCGCGGCGGAGTCGACCGCCATCGAGGACGTGGTTGCCGAACGCATGGCGTTCTGGGAGCCCGTCGCCGACGGCCAAAACCAGCGGCTGCACTACCACTCGGATGATCCTGGGCTAGCGGTGCAGCTCGCCCGACATGACGCGGAGCAACTGCTCGACGTCGCACTGGACAACGCGCTGAGGTACGCCGGGCCGGACACCTCGGTCACTGTGTCAACCGTGCGCACTGGCGACGTGGTCGAACTGATCGTCAGCGACAGTGGCTCGGGCTTGCCCGAGGAGGACTTGTCAAGGGCTGCTGCACGATTCTGGCGGGGACAGGACGACAGCGCCGGAACGGGCCTGGGGTTGGCGATAGCCAGCGAGATCGCTGCCGGTCATGGCGGGGCGATCTCGGTGGAGAGGGCCCCCGAAGGTGGCCTCCTGGTCCGTTTCTGCATGCCGGCGGCAAGTGCATCGACATGATGAGCGACCGAACGGCCACGGTGAGCCGTCGCGCATTCATCCTCGCGACGACGGCGGCGATGGTCGCCGGCTGCGTCCGCAGCGGATCCCACGGACGCATGGGGCTGGCCGCGGGAGAGCAGGGCGGGATGTATTTGACGTTCGCCGAAATCCTGGCAAGACGCCTTGGAGCCCGCTACCCAGACATCGGCGTCGACGCGGTCTCGACGGAGGGCACTGTCGACAACCTCGCCCGGCTGCGTTCGTCGGAGGCCGGTATGGGACTCGCGCTGGCCGACGTTGCCGAGAGGGATCGGGCCACGGGACCGGTCGACACCGCACCTTTGGCGGTGGCCCGGGTGTACGAGAACTATCTGCAGGTGGTCGTCCGTGACTCCGCTCCCGTGCACCAGCTGGCAGACCTTGAGGGACTGCGGGTTTCCATCGGCCCGGCTGGATCGGGAGCCGCGGCGACCAGTGAGGTGCTGTTCGAGGCGGCCGGTCTTGGCGGTCGGGTAGACATGCTGAGGTACCGCCTGAGGGATGGGCTGGCTCGGCTCGCGGACGGCAGCGTGGAGGCGCTGGTGTGGTCGGGTGGGGTACCGACGCCGGCGATCACAGACCTAGACGCGGCACTGCCACTGCGCATGCTCGACATTGGCGAGCTGGCCGCGCAGATGACCCGTCTCTCCGGTTATCCCTCCCTCGTCCGCGGAGTTCCGGCCGGCGGGTACGTGCCACCCGGCCTACGTTCCATCGGAGTGCCGAACCTGCTGCTGTGTCGCCAAGACATCGCCGTAGACGCGGTCGCTGCCGTGGTGGACGTACTCGCAACCGACGCACCGCAACTGGTGCCGCCCTACGTCCGCGGTTTGCAGTACCTCGACCCACCGTCGATGATCCAGACGGGTTTGATTCCACTGCATCCGGGCGCCATTCGTGCCTACCGCGAGCTCCACGGCTGAGCCTGAATCCGCTGTAGGCGAAGGCAATTCGGCTCGGGGCCGGTTTGACCCCGGTGGTTGATCAGGTGTGGTCAGGACCACTCCGCCGGGCGCGCCCCCGGCTCGCCCGGACCCGGTACGGAACCGGGCGGCGGAGGGCCGAGAGACCCGGTGCGGATCCAGTTGATCGCCATGTCCACCGGGTTCTGCGGGTCGACGAACACCGCGATCGTCGCGCCCGGCTGCATCCGCGCGATGTGCATCTGCGCCACGACCTCATCGAAGACGGCGGCATAGGGCTGAGTACCGTCCTCACGCGCAACCCGCCCCTGGACCCGGAGCACGGGCGACATGTTCATGTACGACCCGACCTGCCAGACGCCGTCGACGGTGACCGTGGCGCCGGGGTCGCGTCAGGGCGATCCCGCCCGTGCCCCGGTTGTGCGTGAATCTTTAAATCTTGCAAGGAATTCCACACCGGCGACCGTTCCTCTTCCTCGACGGCGCCGTCGCGGTCATCATGGGCACACGACAGGCAAGGGGCACCACGATGGATATGAAGCTGAGCCGGGAGGCGTGCGGGGGTCAGGATCTGGTGCTCCCCTATCCGGATACGGGCAACCGAGTTGGCCAGAATGTCTTCGCTGTCGTGCTTTTCATTGTTCTCATCAGTGGTCCCCTGATCGGAATCTATGCCTGGTCGCATGTTCCCGGGTACGGTCCGGCGGCGTGTTGGCCGGCCCTCGTCTGGTTCGGAGCGTTGGGAGCTGGTTGCACCCACATGTTTGGTGGTGCCGTAGTCAGAATGGTCGTCACGGCCAGGAGATGCGCCCGCGGGGACGGGTGGCTACACCTGTCGAGCACGGGGTTCGACGTGCACCCACGAACAGGCAAACTACGTCGCTACGAGTGGCGCGAGATCGACGAGTTCATGCTTGTTGAATCTCGGGATGACGAAGGCGGCCTTGTCACGCAAGTTGGCTTCCGCTACTCCCCGGAACGCCGTCGCACGCTCGCGGACAAGCTCCGGCCAATGCTGGCTCCCCCATGTGGCCGCGATGGGGCGAAATCCGACGGCGTCGTCAACGGGTATTGGAATTGTCCCATCGACAATGCGGTCGATCTGATGAACGAGTGGCTGGCGCGCTAGAGGACGACCTGAGAACTCCCTGGCGCCGAGCGTGAATCGACTGTAGGCGAAGGAAATTCAGCAGCCGCTCGCCAACACCGCACGCAGCTCACGTGCGGGGGTCGATCGTGCCCAGTGGTCCAGCTGTCCGTGAATCTGTGAATCGTGCAAGGAAACTCGGTACTGGGCGCCCTTCCTATTCCTTGCCGGCGGTGGTCCGGCCCATCATGAGCACACGATTGGTACGGCCGCGATGAGGGGGACGTAATGGTTGACAACGACAAGGCATTGCTGGCCTGGGGGCTAGCGCCGGATGCTTGCCGCACGACTGAAGGTCGGGTGTCGTGATGGTCGCCTGGGTGGTCATTCTGGGGGTCTTTGGGTCGGCCATGCTCGCGATGGCATTGACCAGGTCCCGCAATGGTCAACATGACGAGACCTGGGATGCCGGGAAGGAATCTGGCGAGAGCCGCCGCCGTAGCTGTAGCGGAGGCGGCTGCGGCGGTTGCGGCGCCGGTTGCGGCGGCTGCGGTGGTTGCGGCGGCTGACGCCATGTCGATACTCAGGACGGATCACCGTATCGGGCGGGGGCGCGGGGACCGCAGCGGTCGGGCGGCCACTGCGGTGGCGAACCTCGATCTTCCCCCCGCCGTGTTCAAGACCTGTCCGTGGCAGCCGCGGTCACTCGTCGAGACCGGTTTGCGGCAGTGGCTACGGTGCTGCGCGCCCGCGCTGCGGGATCGCCGGGCGATCGGGATGCCATCGCGCGCGGTGGACGAGGCGTGGCACGGCCTGATCCTGTGCACCGCAGAGTATTCGGTGTTCTGCACTAAGGCCTACGGCAAGTTTCTGCATCACCATCCGACCGACGGCGTACCCACGGAGGTCTTGGCGCTC
>JAVRPF010000387.1:0-3803 GCA_032162385.1 Mycobacterium sp. | reverse complement strand
ACCTTCGACGACTTGTACGAGCAGTGCTCGCTCCACATCACCGAGTACATCGCCAGTTCGGCGTCGGTGGGACGACGGCCGAGGATCGCGCGGATCCGCTGGTACTCGTCGTCCTTCAGACCGAGCTCGCGGAAGGGCTGCGGCTGGTCGGGGGTAGTTGCGGCGTGTTCAACGGTATCGACCACGTGGGTGAGCCCAGACGTCACGGCGACAGTCTAGTTTGAACCTCCGACCCCGGCGGTTCAGGTAGCGGCGGCCACGTCGCCCCCGGCCACACAGAACGCGTTTCCGTCGGGATCGGCGAACACCACCCAGCGGAACTCAGGCCCTGCTTCGCCGCGGCCGGTCTCCGCGGCCCCCAGGTCCACCAGCCGCTTGACCTCCGCCTCGAGGTCAGCGGAGGAGAAGTCGACGTGCACGCGGTTCTTTCCCGGTGTCGGATCGTCAACCTTCTGAAATGCGAGCCCCGGACCGGCGGGCCGAGTCACGGTGACGAAGAACCCGGGCGCCAATGCGTTCACCGTGCCGTCCACGGCGCGGGCCCACCACTCGGCAAGCCGGTCGGGTTCGGTGGAGTCGAACGTGATGTTCTCGACGGAAAGTGCCATACCGCTGACCCTAGATCAGCCCGGTGACAAGAATGCCCGAAGCGCAACCGAGTAGGCGTGGACGTCGCTGGCGCCCATCAGTTCACGCGCCGAGTGCATGGCCAGTTGCGCGGCGCCCACGTCGACGGTCGGGATGCCGGTGCGCGCCGCCGTCATCGGACCGATGGTCGAGCCGCAAGGCAGGTCGGCGCGGTGTTCGTAGCGCTGCAGCGGCACCCCGGCCTGCGCGCACGCCAGCGCGAACGCGGCCGCGGTGCGCCCGTCGGTGGCGTACCGGAGGTTCGGCTGCACCTTGAGCACCGGCCCGGCGTTCACCTCGATCAGGTGGCCCGGCTCGTGCCGCTCGGGATAGTTGGGATGGGTGGCGTGGGCCATGTCGCCGGAGGCCACCATCGAGCCGGACAGCCGGCGCAGGAAGTCCTCGCGGCTGCCGCCCGCGGCCAGCGTGATGCGTTCCAGCACTGTCAGCAGCAGTTCGGACTGCGCGCCGTGATCCGACGTCGAGCCGACCTCTTCGTGGTCGAAAAGCGCAACCACCGGCAGCTGGTCGCCGGACCCGGCGGCCAGGAACGCCTCCAACCCGGCGTAGCAGGTGGCCTGGTTGTCCAGCCGGGGCGCGCTGACCAGGTCGCGGTTGGCCCCGATCACCGCCGACGGGGTCAGGTCGTGGGTCATCAGGTCGGCGGCCAGCACGTCGGCCGGGTCGACGTCGGCGCGCTCGGCCACGTAGTCGACGAAGGACCGGGCGGCGCTACCGACTCCCCACACGGCGTTGACGTGGCGCTGCGGGTCCAGCGCGACGGCCTTGCGGTCCTCGGCGAGGTGAATCGCCAGTTGCGGCACCCGCAGGATCGGGTCGTCGATGCGGACCAGCGCGTGCTCGACGGTGCCGCCGGTGCGGAGCGACAACCTTCCGCTGATCCCGAGGTCGCGGTCCAACCAAGAGTTCAGCCACGCGCCACCGTAGGGCTGAAGCGCCACCACCTGCCACCCCGAGGTGAACCGGTCCGGATGCTGCTTGACCCGCAGGTTCGGGCTGTCCGTGTGCCCACCGACGATGCGGAAGGGGACCCCGGCGTCGTCCACCGACCGCCAGGCCACCAGGGATCCGGCCCGCACCGTGAAGTAGCCGCCGGCCCGAGCCGGCCAGGCCTGCCCCTCGGTGAGCTCGGTGAAGCCCGCCGCCGTCAGTCGTTGCGCGACGGTGACGCAGACATGGAACGGCGACGGCGAGGCGTCAATGAACTCGCAGAGTCCCGCTGCGGAGGCGTTGGACGCGGGGCTGGACATGTTGCCATCCTTACCGGAATTCCCGTCGAAGTTGACGTTAGGGTTCTCATCGTGCCCGCTGGACGCCCACAAGCCGTGCTGACTCCGTTGACGAAGGCGGCGATCTTCCTGGTGGCCACCATCGACGACGGTGGCGAGGACGTCGTGCACGACGCGCTCGCCGAACTCTCCGGCCTGGTCCGGGCTGTCGGGTTCCGCACGCCGGCCGCACAACTGAGTTTGGTGACCTCGATCGGCTCGGACGCGTGGGACCGGCTGTTCGGCGGGCCGCGGCCGGCCGAGCTCCATCCGTTCGTCGAAATTACCGGTGAACGCCACCACGCGCCGTCCACACCGGGCGATCTGCTCTTCCACATCAAGGGCGAGTCCATGGACGTGTGCTTCGAACTCGGCGGCCGGGTCCTGGCCGCGACGGCGGGCACGGTGACCGTCGTCGACGAGGTGCACGGCTTTCGCTTCTTCGAGCAGCGCGACCTGTTGGGCTTCGTCGACGGCACCGAGAACCCCGACGGCCCCGACGCCGTCGTCGCCGTGCGGATCGGTGACGAAGATCCCGACTTCGCAGGCGGCAGCTACGTGCACGTGCAGAAGTACACGCACGACATGGCGGCGTGGAACTCGCTGAGCGTCACCGAGCAGGAGCTGGTGATCGGCCGCACCAAGCTCGAGGACATCGAGTTCGACGACGCCGCGAAGCCGCCGAACTCGCATCTGGCGCTCAACGTGATCGAAGACGCCGATGGCAACGAACTGCAGATCGTGCGGGGCAACATGCCGTTCGGCACCTTGGGCAACGGCGAGTCGGGCACGTACTACATCGCCTACAGCGCCGATCCCGACGTCACCGAGCGGATGCTGCGCAACATGTTCATCGGCGATCCGCCAGGCAACACCGACCGGATCCTGGACTTCTCCACGGCGGTCACCGGCGGCATGTTCTTCACCCCCACCGCCGACTTCCTCGACGACCCGCCGCCACTGCCCGGTACCGAGGCCGTGGCGCCGCCGCCCGCACCTGCACCCTCTAACGACGGCTCACTGTCGATCGGCAGCCTGAAAGGACGCCCCCAATGAACAACCTCTATCGCGACCTCGCGCCGATCACCGAAGTCGCCTGGGCGGAAATCGAATTGGAGGCGACGCGCACGTTCAAGCGGAACATCGCCGGGCGCCGGGTCATCGACGTCAGCGACCCCGGCGGCCCGGTCACCGCGGCGGTCAGCACCGGCCATCTGCTCGACGTCGCCCCGCCCGGCGACGGCGTCGTCGCGCACCTGCGTGACAGCAGGCCGCTGGTGCGGCTACGAGTGCCGTTCACCGTCTCGCGCACCGACGTCGACGATGTCGAGCGCGGCTCGCAGGACTCCGACTGGGACGCGGTCAAGGACGCCGCCAAGCAGCTGGCCTTCGCCGAGGACCGCGCGATCTTCGAGGGCTACGAGGCGGCATCGATAGGCGGCATCCGCAAGTGCAGTTCCAACCCCGCCCTTGCGCTGCCCGCCGATCCGCGGGAGATCCCGGACGTGATCAGCCAGGCGCTCTCCGAGCTGCGGCTGGCCGGCGTCGACGGCCCGTATTGCGTGCTGCTGTCCGCCGACGTCTACACGCAGGTCAGCGAGACCACCGAGCACGGCTATCCAATCCGCGAGCACCTCAACCGGCTGATCGACGGCGAGATCATCTGGGCGCCCGCGATCGACGGCGCGTTCGTGCTGTCCACCCGCGGCGGCGACTTCGACCTGCAGCTGGGCACCGACGTGTCGATCGGTTACCTGTCACACGACGCGAACTCGGTCGAGCTCTACCTCGAGGAGACGCTGACGTTCCTCTGCTACACCGCCGAGGCCTCGGTCGCCCTGACTCCCTAGTGTTGTGTGTCGTTAATACATTTACGTCTGGTTTTGC
>JAVRPF010000386.1:0-5169 GCA_032162385.1 Mycobacterium sp. | reverse complement strand
TACCAACCAACGCGACCAGATCGACGAGCCGGTTGGAGTAGCCCCACTCGTTGTCGTACCACGACACGACCTTGGCCTGGTTGTCGATCACCTTGGTCAGGCCGGAGTCGAAGATCGAGCTGTGCGGATCGGTGACGATGTCGCTGGACACGATCGGCGCGTCGTAGTACTTGAGGATGCCCTTGAGCCTGCCCTCGGCGGCAGCCTTCATCGCGGCATTGATCTCGTCGGCGCTGGCGGCCTTCGCGAGCTCGGCGGTCAGGTCGGTGACCGACCCGGTGGGGATCGGCACCCGCAGCGCGTAGCCGTCGAGCTTGCCCTTCAGTTCGGGCATGACCAGGCCGATCGCCTTGGCGGCACCCGTCGAGGTCGGGACGATGTTCAGCGCTGCGGCGCGGGCGCGGCGCAGGTCGCTGTGCGGGCCGTCCTGCAGGTTCTGGTCCTGGGTGTAGGCGTGAATGGTGGTCATCAGACCGCGGACGATGCCGAACTCGTCATGGAGCACCTTGGCCAGCGGGCCGAGGCAGTTCGTGGTGCATGACGCGTTGGAGATGATGTTCTGGCTGCCGTCGTACTTGTCGTCGTTGACGCCGATGACGATGGTGATGTCCGGGTCGGTGGCGGGCGCGGAGATGATGACCTTCTTGGCGCCCGCGTCCAGGTGGCCCTTGGCCTTGGCGGCGTTGGTGAAGATGCCGGTGGATTCCACGACAACGTCCACGCCAAGGTCGCCCCACGGCAATTCCGCCGGGCCGGCCTTGACCTCGAGCGCCTTGATCTTGGTGGAGCCGACGACAATGGTGTCGTCACCCTCCAGGCTGACGTCGTAGGGCAGCCGGCCCGGGATCGAGTCGAATTTCAGCAGGTGGGCCAAAGTGGCGTTGTCCGTGAGGTCGTTGACAGCCACGATCTCGATGTCGGTGTTGACGCCCTGTGCCTTCTGGGCGTCCAGGGCCCTGAAGAAGTTGCGTCCGATTCGACCGAAGCCGTTAACGCCTACCCGAACCGTCACGATCGTCACTCCTTCGTCTGTTGCTCTGCTGAGAATTGCCCGCAAGCCAGCCTAGTGGTGCGCCGATCGCAACGCGACGGCTGGTCAGTGCGCGGCCAGGCTCTGGTCGATGTAGGGGTTGCCGAGCCACTTGCGCCGGATTCCCTGCAGCGTGCCGTCGTCCTCGAGTTCGGTTTGCGCCGTCGCTATGCGCTGCAGCAGCACCTCGTTACCCAGGGATACCGCGATCGCGATGTCCTCCCGGGAGATATTCCGTTGCACCACCTCGACACCGATGAACGGCCTGACGAGTTCGGTGAGTACCGGTGCCAGCTTCATGAACGCGTCGCAGCCGCCGGTGGTCAGATCGGTCAGCGCGGTGCGGATGCTGCCGTAGTCGTAGCACCGGACTGCCTTGGACTTGCCTTCGGCCACCAGCTGTTCGGCGACGGGTTGGCTGGTGTTGCCCTGCTGGACACCGATCGTCAGCCCGGCCAGGTCGTCGACGGACCTGACCTTCGGCAACCGCTCGGTGTCGACGGCGAGCGCCTGACCGGAGATCAGATACGGCGGCGCGAAGGCGGCCCTGCGCCGCCGTTCCGGGGTCACGGTGGTACCGGCGATGACGCAGTCGTACTGCCCGGAGCCCAGTTCATCGAAGATGCCGTTGAAGTCTGATCCGTCGTAGGCGACGAGCGCAACCGTCATCCCCATCGCCGCGGCGACCGCATCGATGAGGTCGATGTCGAGGCCGCCGTCCGCGATGCCGTTGAACGGCGGGTCGGGGAATGCCACGCCCACTCTCAGGATCGCCATGCTCTCCAGTCAACTCGTTGAGACTGCACTGAGGTCATGATCCGGCAGCCCTGAGCGCAATTTCGAAGGACTAGGCGTCCTCGAGCAGGTCCGGCGTGACCGCCGACTCGGTATCGGGGACGCCGTCATGTTTGGCCTTCCGGTCGGCCATCGACAACAGTCGCCGAATACGGCCCGCCACAGCATCTTTCGTCATCGGCGGTTCCGCGAGCCGGCCCAACTCCTCCAGGGATGCCTGCCGATGCTCGACGCGCAGCCTGCCCGCAGCGGAAAGGTGATCGGGCACCGTGTCGCCGAGGATCAGCAACGCACGCTCCACCCTGGCCGCCGCAGCCACGGCCGCCCTCGCCGAACGGCGCAGGTTCGCGTCGTCGAAGTTGGCCAGACGGTTGGCGGTGGCCCGCACCTCGCGGCGCATCCGTCGCTCTTCCCACGTCAACCGGGTGTCCTGCGCGCCCATCCTGGTCAGCAACGCGCCGATGGCCTCGCCGTCACGCACCACCACACGGTCGCTGCCCCTCACCTCGCGGGCCTTCGCGCTGACGCCCAACCGTCGCGCGGCACCGACGAGCGCCAGCGCCGCCTCCGGGCCGGGGCAACTGACCTCCAACGCCGACGAACGGCCGGGCTCGGTCAACGAGCCGTGCGCCAAAAACGCACCCCGCCAAGCGGCTTCGGCATCGCCGACACTGCCGCCGACCACCTGCGCCGGCAGTCCGCGCACCGGACGACCGCGCAGATCCAGTAGGCCGGTCTGCCGCGCGAGCGACTCACCGTCCTGCGCCACCCGCACCAGGTACCGGGTGCTCTTGCGAATGCCGCTGGCCGACAACACGTGCACGACGGCGTTGTAGCCGTAGAGGTCGTGGATGTCCTTTCGCAACCGCCGCGCGATGATGCCCAGGTCGACCTCCGCCTCGACCACGACGCGGCCTGCCACGATGTGCAGGCCGCCCGCGAAGCGCAGCAAGGACGCCACCTCAGCACGACGGGCGCTGACGGAGTTGATCACCAACCGACTCAGCTCGTCCTTGACCTCGGCTGTCATAGCCACGAAAACGTCACCTCTCGTCGACCGACCTCACGGCTGAGGTGGGAACCGTCGGCGGCACGGGTGCGCTGCCACGTAGGCGTACACGCTCCAGGGCAGCCGCCAATCTCGCCGGGTCATGTAATGGTGTACCAGGTCTGGACACGTCAGCAAACTCGACTTCAGCGTTGAGGATCGCCGCGGTGCGCCTGAGCTGTTCGCGTTCGCGCTCACCCGGCACCCCCGCAGCGTCGACGATGATGTCGTGCACGGTGAAGCCCGGTGCGTGCTGGGCCATGACGTGGATGTGACGTTCTGCGGAGAACCCCGCGGTCTCGCCTGGCTCGGCCACCAGATTCAGCACCAGCGCGCGCCGGGCCTGCGTCGCCTGCAACGCTCCCGCCAGCTGCGGAACCAGGATGTGAGGTATCACGCTGGTGAACCACGACCCGGGGCCGAGCACCACCAGATCGGCCGCCATGATCGCGTCGATGGCCTGCCGCGTGGCCGGAGGGTTGCTCGGCAACAGCCGCACCCGCCGCACCTTCCCCACCGTGGTGGCGAGGGCGACCTGCCCGCGGATGACGCGGCTCATTCGCGGATCGGATTCCAGACCACCGACGTCGGCCTCGATCTGAAGCGCGATTGGACACATCGGTAACACCCGGCCCTTGAGGCCGAGTATCCGGCCCAACTCGTCGAGTGCTGCGACGGGATCGGCGAGCACCTCGTTGAGCCCTGCGAGCAGCAGGTTGCCGATCGGGTGGCCCGCAAGTGCCCCGTTGCCACCGAACCGGTGCTGGATGATGGTCCCCCACAACTGACCGTGCGGACTGTCGGAGGCCAACGCCGCCAACGCCATTCGCAGATCGCCCGGCGGGACCACGTCGAGCTCGTTACGGAGCCGCCCCGACGAGCCGCCGTCGTCGGCCACCGTCACCACCGCGGTCACGTATGGGGTCAACCTGCGGGCCGCCGACAACGTCGCGTACAGCCCGTGCCCGCCGCCGAGCGCAACGATGCGGGCATTCATTCGCGACCCAGATCCCGGTGGAGCACCCGCACCGTCAACTGATCTCCACCCTCCAGACGCCCGGCCAGCGCCTCGGCCATGGCCACGCTGCGATGCTTGCCGCCCGTGCAGCCGATGGCGACGGTCATGTATCGCTTTCCCTCCCGGCGGTAGCCGTCGATCACGACGTCCAGCAGCCGATGGTAGGTGTCAAGGAACTCCAGCGCGCCCGGTTGACCCAGGACATAGTCCCGCACCGCGGGGTGCTGACCCGTATGGGGCCGCAGTTCGTCGACCCAGTGCGGGTTGGGCAGGAACCGCACGTCCATCACGGTGTCGGCGTCCATGGGCAGCCCATACTTGTAGCCGAACGACTCGACGGTGACGTTGGTATCCGCAATGGTCTCGCTACCGAAGGCCCGTTCGATGCTCGCCCGCAGCTCGGGGACCGACAGGGCCGTGGTGTCGATCACCAGGTCGGCGGCCGCACGCACCGGCGCCAGTAGCGCCCGCTCGGCGGTAATGCCTTCGGCGAGAGTCTGATTGCCCTGCAGCGGATGGCTGCGTCGGTTCTGTTCGTAGCGGCGTACCAGGATCTCGTCGGACGCCTCGAGAAAGAGCACCCGCGGGGTGATCTGCCGGGTGGCCAGGTCGTTGCGCACCCCCTCAAGGTCGCCGGTGAAGCCCCGCGACCGGACGTCCATCACCACGGCCAGCTGCGTGATTCGGGAACCGGCCGCCAGACCCAGTTCGACCATCCTGGCGATCAGCTCGGGCGGCAGGTTGTCCGCGACGTACCAGCCGATGTCCTCGAGCACCTTGGCGGCCGTCCCGCGACCCGCTCCGGACAGCCCGGTGACCAGGACGACGTCGATGCCACCAGCGGTGTGATCCGCAACTGGGTCGTTCCCCAAGCCGTCCCGCAGCTCCTCCGTCATGCGCGATCCGCCTCCGGCTTCTCGCTGCGCGTCATTCCCGACTCCGTCATCCCGATGCTGTGCTCCGATCATGGTCGATGATCGGGTCGGGCGCGCCCGATTCGGCTGGCACGCCCAGCGCTTCCAGTACCGCCTTCGCCGTGGCCACGCCGATCCCAGGCACCGAGGTGATCTCCTCGACACCGGCCTGCTTCAGCCGGGCCAGCGAGCCGAAGTGGGTGACCAGCGCCTTGCGCCGGTGCTCCCCCAGTCCGCGGACCGCGTCGAGCGCGGAGGTGGTCATCCGCTTCGACCGTTTGCTGCGGTGGTAGCTGATCGCGAACCGGTGCGCTTCGTCACGTATCCGCTGCAACAGGTAGAGGCCTTCACTGCTGCGCGGCAT
>JAVRPF010000385.1:0-2553 GCA_032162385.1 Mycobacterium sp. | reverse complement strand
GTTCGCCGGGTGGACACCCGGCCCGTCCTGAACCTCCAGCTTAGGGTATTGGATTTCCTGGACGGCGACCTTTCCGGGGCCCAGGTAGGTCACTGCTCGGTTTGACGTCATCGTCATCTCCTACTGTGGTTTCGCACTAAAGTGTCAGCGAATGGGATTCAGAACATCGATGCGGTAATCGTGGCGACTCCATGCGGACATGCGAACGACAATTCTGAATCTACACCGCCGGAGACGGTCAGCCGAGTGTCCGCTGAATCGATGCGGTGCAACGTATTCGGTCCGTCAATCGCAGGCGGTTGACAGACTGGGGTGCGAACGTTGTGCTGGCGCTCAGTGCGTGATGCGGTCCGGACGACTGTTGACGTTCATGGGGTCGTAGCCCACGGTCGGCGAGCTGGGCCAGCACGCCCGCTGCGACTCAACGTCGCAGAGGTCGACGCAAATGGTTCGGTGATCGTGGCTGGTGTCGATGATGGTCAGAACCGCGCCGAGGTCGTCGTCGCCGTCGTCGGCCTGGACCATGAGCCGCCGGCCGGTCCACAACTCGTCGCGGGTGTAGAACTCCACGCCTGACCGACGTCCTCGAGGCCGTTCATTCCCTCGAAGGCGAACTGGAGCTGCTCGCTGCGACGACGGTCGGCCTGCGGGCCAGCGAGGAAGAAAGGTCGCCTCAGCGAGCGGGTTCGAGGCCGTCGTTCACCGGGATGTTCTCCGGCTGCAAGGTGATTCCCGCGCCGCGCGCTACCTCGAGCAGCAGCGTCGCGACGTCGCATGTCCAACCCCTCTGTGGATTTGCCGCGGATCCGGAACCTCGGCGAGGCGTCGCTTCGTCATGCAATCGATTGCGGTAATCGTGCCACAACGGCGATGGCGTGTCAACGGGTGGCCGAGTCGCGATGGCCCGTTGTTCGAACATGCCTGACGGGTGAGTCGGTCGCGGATGCGGAGGATCCGCAGACGATCAGCGACACCGCACGGTCAGCGTCGCCGGCTCCTGTTCGCGCGATTCGATTCCGTGCAGCAGCACGCGGGCAGCCTCAACGCCGATCTCGCGCAGCGACATATGTACCGTCGTCAGCGGTGGCCAGAAGTCTTCGGCCAAGGGCATGTCCTTGAATCCGGCGACCGACGCGTCCTCCGGACAACGCAGGCAGTGCACGCGCGGTCGGCGGATCACCCTGAGCGCCACGAGGTCATTGCCGGCGACGACCGCGGTGGGTCGTTCCCCCGGGTGGGCGAGCAGCTCGTCCATCGCCTTCCCTGCATCGACAACCTCTTGACAGGTATGCGAAGCGGTGCGATAGTCATGCAATCGATTGCGGTTCGATCGGAATGTTGGCGCTATAGCCCACTGCCCTGCACCCCGCGCGGCCGCGCAGTCCTCGCTAGGAGCAACGGTGCAACTACGAAACCCCATCAACAGGCTGCGTCTCCCTCGCGCGTTGGCCGCCGCAGCACTGACCGTCGCAGCCCTCGCCCTTGCCGGCTGCGGCGGCGGCGGTCCTGGATCCACCAGCCCGTCCGGCGGCGCACCGCTCAAGATCGGGATTTCCCTGTCGCTTACCGGTGACTTCTCCGACTCGGGCAAGGCCGCGCAGCGCGGCTACGAGCTTTGGGCCAGCGTCGTCAACAAGTCCGGCGGCGTGCTCGGCCGGCAGGTGCAGCTCTCGATCGTCGACGACGCGTCGAGCCCCGATCAGGTCGTTACCAACTACACGAATCTGATCACCCAGGACAAGGTCGACATCGTGTTCGGCCCGTTCTCGAGCCTGCTGACGGTGCCGGCATCCCGGGTCGTCAACCGCTACCAGTACTCGTTCATCGAGCCCGCCGGCGGCGGACCCTCAGTGTTCGAGCAGAAGCTGGGCAACTTGTTCTTCGTGCAGCCCGCACCCACCACGTCGGGCGGCGACGTCTTCGCGGACTACATCCTGTCGCTGCCAGAGAGCCAGCGGCCCAAGACCGCCGGATACGCCAAGCTCGACGATCCGTTCGCCGCGCCGATCGCCGACAACATCAAGAAGCGCTTCGAGGATGCCGGCATCAAGACCGCTTATGACCAGACCTACCCGGCCGAGACCGCGGACATGACTCCGATTATGTCCGGCTTGGCAGCGGCCAACCCGGACGTGGTGGTGGGCGGAAGCCAGGAGGCCGACGCCTTCGCACAGATCAAGGCCATGATCCAGCTCAAGTTCAACCCCAAGTGGCTGTTTGAATCCAACGGCGCCAACTCCCCCGCCGATTTCCCCGCGGCGGTCGGTGCAAACAACACCGAAGGGGTTTTCTCCAGCGCTGACTGGTATGCGGACTCGACCGCGCCCGGCAGCGCGCAGTTCATCGCAAACTACATCGCGAAGTACGGCGGAGCGGCAGACACCATCGACCCGACCTCGGCGGAGGCGTATTCGGCTGGCATGCTGCTCGAGCAGGTCGCGAAGAAGACCGGCAAGATCGACAACGCCACCATCATCCAGACGCTGCATTCCGGCACCTGGCCGACCCTGGTGGGTAATCTCAGCTGGGACCAGTACGGTGCGCCGCAAGGCA
>JAVRPF010000384.1:0-5713 GCA_032162385.1 Mycobacterium sp. | reverse complement strand
CGCGCGCTTGACGGTGGGCACCCCGGCGGCCGCCTCCGACGCCCGTCGACTCTCGTCGAGCGCGGCGGTGACCCGCGCCTGCCCGGCAGCCGCGGCCGCCTTGAGACGCTCCAGCCAAGCCAGGCGTTCCACCAACGACGCCTCGCTGGCGCCGGACTCGACCCGGATCACTTCCGCGAACATACGTTCGATCGTAGTCGATGTGTGTGACACGCTGGGCCAGACGACTCCACGAAGGGAACCAACGTGCCGACTCCACTTCCCGACGACCTGCTCGATCTGCTCCGCCGGCCCAGCCCGTGCTTCATCGCCACTCTGATGCCCGACGGGTCGCCCCAGCTCACGCAGACCTGGGTGACCACCGACGGCGAGCACGTCGTGATCAACATCGTCGACGGCATGCAGAAGGCCCAGAACATCGCCCGCGACGGCAGGGTCGCGGTCAACATCGTCGACCCCGACGACGTCTTCCGTTATTACGCGGTGCGCGGCCGCGTGATCGACATGACCACCGACGGTGCCGCCGACAGCATCGACGAGATCTCGCAGAAGTACCTCGGCATGCCCTACCCGAACTTCACCGGCAAGCCGGAGACGAGGGTGTTGATCACCATCGAAGCCGACACGGTCACACCACCCGCCCGCGGCTGATCGAACCGACGGTGAAGCAGGATGTCCGCCCGCCGTCGACGACGAGGTTGGTGCCTGTGATGTACGCGGCATCGTCGGACAATAGGAACGCCACGGCGTCGGCAATTTCGGCCGGTTGTGCGATTCGGCCAAGCGGGATCGACGCCTCGTGCTCGGCCAACTCAGCGGCGGGGTCGGGGGCCGCAGCGAATTCAGCCATCAGCATCGGGGTCTCAGTCTCGCCGGGGGAGACGCTGTTGACGCGGATCCCATGCACGGCCAACTCGGCGGCCAGCGCGCGTGTCATCGCAAGGACGCCGCCCTTCGTCGCCGTGTAGCCGACATAGCCGCCCTGACCCAGCTGACCGAGTTCGGATGCGGTCGTCACGATTGTTCCGCAACCGGCCGGGATCATTCGTCTCGCCGCCTCGCGGCAGACGTAGAAGCTTCCCGAGAGATTGACATGGAGCTGCCGGAGCCAATCGTCGTCGGTCGTCGACGAGACCGGTGAGATCACCGAAATCCCTGCATTGCTGAACACCGCGGAGGGCGTGCCGAGTTCTTCGGCGCGGTCGAAGGCGCCTGCCACTTGAGCGGAGTCGGTCACGTCGGCGGCAATGGCCAGTGCCGAAGGCCCCGCGGCCCTGCACAATTCGGCGGACTCCTCCAGTTCGGCGCCGGGCAACGCGACCAGCGCCACTGCCGCTCCCTCACGCGCCAGCCGGAGTGCGGTCGCGCGGCCGATACCCGAACTTGCGCCGGTGACCAGAGCGACGCGGTTGGTGAAACGGGGCATGGTTACGACGCTGTGCTCGACGCTGTTTGGAGCGCGCCGTACTGAGCACCGGTGAGCTCGATCGACTTCTCCCACAACCGGTTCGCCACCGTTTCGTTGCGCGCCGACATGGCGCGCGGAGAACGGCTGACCGGACCGCGGACACCGAACAGTCTGTTGGGTCCCAGGTAGTCGCCGTTGCGGACATCGGGCATCGTTGCCGCGTAGAGCTGGCTCAGCGCACCGTCGGTTTCGCTGTTGCCGAAGACTCGCAGGCCCAGGTGGGTTGCCGTCAGCGCGCCCGGGATCGGCGGGAACATCGAATCGAACAAGTTCGTTGCCGCCACGCCGGGGTGGGCGATCACGGATTTCAGCGCAAGCCCTGCCGCTTCGCTGCGCCGCGCCAGCTCCGACCCGAAGAGCAAATTGGCCAGCTTGGATTGCTGGTATGCGGTCATACGGCGATATTGGCGGTGGCGAAAGTTGAGGTCGTCGAGCACGATTCGGCCCTGCCGGTGCGCGACGCTGGCGAGCGTGACGACGCGTGGATTGGGTGCGGCCAACAGCGCGGGCAGCAGACCATCGGTGAAAACGAAGTGCCCGAGATGATTGGTGCCCAACTGCATCTCGAAGCCGTCGACGGTTTGCGCGAACGGGACCGCCATGAGGCCGGCGTTGTTGATCAGCACGTCGATCGCGGGTGCCAGCGCCGCGGCATTGGCCGCTGCCTCGCGGACGGAACCGAGATCGGCGAGGTCGAGGGCAACCAGTCCGTGGTCGGCTTCCGCACCTGCCATGCGCACCTGGTTGAGGGCTTCGGCTCCCGTCACTTGATTGCGACAGGCCAGGATGATCCGCGCGCCCGCGCCGGCAAGCGCTGTCGCCGCCCGCAGGCCGAGACCGTTGTTGGCGCCCGTTATCAGGATCGTCTTCCCGGCTTGGTCGGGCATGTCGCTGAGTCGGAAGTTCCTGGTCTGCAGTGGGGTATGCGTCATCGGGTATTCCTCATTGACTGGGTTCGTCGTTACTGAGTGGGTTCGTCGTTCGAGAATGCGAGGTGCAACGGGAGGTTTGGGTCGACCGTCATCCCGCTGAGCCGGGCGGTCGACTCCGCGAGACTCGACACGGTGATCGCCAGGTACTCGACGAACTTGTCGATCGCCATCGGATCTCCCTGAGTGCGGTTGGCACCCAGCCACCAGTCCGTTGCGGATGCGACCGCACCGAAGATCGAGTAGATCGTCAGTTCGGCATAGTCGCCGTCGATCGAGTCGTCGTCGAGGGCATTGGAGAACAATTCGGCGGCGCGCCTGGCCGATTGGCGCGCGGACTGCAACGTCCGCTCCGACTCGTCCATCTGATGGGTGAAGTGGCTGTGCACCATGAACCGGAAGACGTTCGGGTACTCCGTGACCACCTTCGCGTACTCGGTTGCGCCGCGGCGCACTAGTTCGCCTGCGGAATCACTCATCAGGTTGATGCTGGACAGCACCCGCTCCCACAGCATGTCCTGGACCCGGTCGACGATCGCGTCGAAGAGGTCGACCTTGTCCTTGAAGTGCCGGTACAGCTTCGGTTTGGCGGTTCCCGCCTCCTTGGCGATGTCGTCCATGCTGACGTCCGGCCCGATCTTGCCCAACGCCCGGAACGCCGCGTCGACGAACTCTTCGCGGACCACCGCGCGGTGTTCGCGCCAGCGTTCAGTGCGCGCGTCAGGTCGCTGGCCCTCGCGCAACTCAGATCCGCGTGCACGCGCCCGGGGAGTCACAGAAAGAACTTTATCCGATACCGGCGGTACTGGCTACAGACAGTTCTACCTATTCGGGCTGGTTGGGTCATCGGGATGCACGCCATTGTGCGTCGGCAAAACCATTGGCGGTCGCGGGCTCGTCGCCGTAGAGCCACTCACGGGCGATCCGATGCCAGTTGTTACTGGCTCCCAGCTGGCCCAGCACGCCGAAGGTCAACAAGTCTGCGCGTCGCGAGAACAGGTGCTCGGGCGGCAGGTTCTGGTGGTGCATGCCCGAGAATTCCGTCATCCGGGGGTCGATGGCGTCCAGCATGCTGCCGCTGGCCATGGCCGGGGTAACCGTGATCACCTCGTCGGTGAGGTGCCACCCGGCGGCGGCGTAGACGTATTCGAGGCATTCCTCGGGTGTCACCCCGGTGTCCCCGTCCATCACACCGCGGCGCACCATCATGTCGAAGAGGTCTCGGCTGCGGTGTTCGGCGGCGGCGCGCATGCACTGCCTCTCGAAGTCGACGTGAACTGGATCCATGTGGTTGTAGAGCCCGAAGTCGATGAAACCGACCTTCCCGTCCCGACCCAGCAGGATGTTTCCGGGGTGCGGATCACCGCAGAACTCGTTGTGCAGGAATAGTGAACCGATGTAGAACCGGTAGACGATCTCGCCGACCCGATCCCGATCGGCTCGCGGCAGATCGCAGATCGCGTCGAACGAGACGCGTCGAACAACTCGGTCACAACCACCTTGCGGCCGCTGCGCGCCGCCACGCTATCGGGTATCGCGATGAACGGATGATCGGCGAACAATGCCGCGAGCTCGTGCTGAATTTGGGCTTCACGTTCGTAGTCGAGTTCACTCTCCATGTTGCGCGCGATCTCGGCCGCGAGCTCCGGAGTCGATACCGTCGGGATCGCCGAGCGCCAGAACTTCAGGAACATCGCCAGGTTCTTCATGTCGGCACGGATCGCAACGTCAACACCCGGGTACTGCACCTTGACCGCGACGTCGCGACCGTCGTGCAGACGGGCGCGGTAAACCTGGCCGATCGACGCCGCGGCCATGGGTTGGTCATCGAATTCTGCGAACAACGTCGTTACGGGACCTCCGAGATCGTCCTCGATCTGGCGTCGCATCACGTCGAACGAGACCGTGGGGGCCTGGTCGCGCAGCACCGCGAGCTTGCGCTGGAAACTCTCGCGGTGCGATTCAGGCACCAGCTCGAGGTCGACGACCGAGAGCATCTGGCCAAGCTTCATGGCAGCGCCCTTCATGCTGCCCAGTACCGTCACCAATTGGTCGGCGGCCTGCAGCGCTGCCTTCTCCGAGAACCTGCGCCTTCGACGCGCTTGAGCGGCCGACCATCGACATCCTGGCCCCGGCGGTCCGCACCGCCTGAGTCGCCGCCGCCTTACCGAGCTTGGAGCCACGCGTAACTCGCGAGGTGGGCACCTGGTCTGACATTGCGGAATCCTCCGAGCCGTCGAGACTCTTGCGACCGACACGTCAGCCGACCTGATCACTCATCTGGCCCGACGCCCAGCGCGTCGCGATCTGAGCCGCCGTCAAGCGTTCTCGATCATCCGTGGCTGATCCGCAGCAGTTCGGCCACGCTCGTCAACTTCACCCGCGGCCTGCCGAGAACCTCGCCGGCCGAACGCTCGTGGTCGTCGATGAGCTTCCAGTGGTCGTCGGTGACCAGTTTCGGTTGGCGTGACACCAGCCATTCGACGAGTTCCTCGGAATGCCGCTCGCCGAAGTCGGCCACGGACCCTGCGGCGAGATCGGCGGTCAGCGTGTTGACGGTCTCCTGCGAGTCCTTCTTGTTGCTGCCGATCACTCCTGACGGGCCCCGCTTGATCCACCCGACGACGTACTCGTTGCGCCTGCCATCGACTCTGCCGTCGGTGTGAGGAATCGTTCCGGCCCGTTCATCGAACGGCAGCCCCGGCGTCGGCACGCCCCGGTACCCGACCGCGCGGACAACCAGCTGAGCGGGCAGGTCCTCGCGTTCCCCGGAATCCTTGGCGACCATCCGGCCCCCGTCGTCGACGAGATCGTTGCGGCCCAGCACGATCGATTCCACCCGGCCATTGCCCCTGATCTCGATCGGCGAGGTGCGGAACCGGAACACGATGCGACGCTTGGCGCCTCGGGGTTCCTGCTCGGAGTACCCGCGCAGCACCTTGACGTTGAGCTTGACGGCCTTGCCCGCGGCCTCGAGGTCGGCCTCGGAGATGTCGGCGAAGTCGGCCGGGTCGACGATCACGTCGACGTCCGCCATCGCCTCCAGGTCGCCCAGCTCGCGGAGTTCCAGTGTGGTGAAGGTGGCCTGCAGCGGACCGCGACGGCCGATGATCACGACCTCCTCGACGCCGCGGATCTGCAATGCATCCAGCGCGTGGCCCGCGATGTCGGTGGCGGCCAGCATGTCGGGGTCGCTGACCAGGATGCGTGCCACGTCGAGTGCGACGTTGCCGTTGCCGACCACGACCGCCCGGCCGGTCGACAGGTCGGGCGACATCTCCTCGAAGTGCGGGTGCGCGTTGTACCAGCCGACGAA
>JAVRPF010000383.1:0-4273 GCA_032162385.1 Mycobacterium sp. | reverse complement strand
TGGCGGTGGAGACGGCCGCGATGTTGAGGCTCATCTTCAGCGCACCGGTCAGGGCCGGGTACTTGAACGGGTCGGCCCAGTTCTTCAGCGTGAAGCCCTGCCAGGTGTAGTTGAACTTGCCCTTCGGGTCGTTGAACGAGAACAGGATGATCACGAAGATCGGCAGGAAGAGGTAGAACAGCACCAGGCCGGCGACCACCCGAAGCGCGCTGACGCCGAGCCGGATTCCGCCGAGAAGCGGCGTCTTGGGTTAGGCCTCGCCGAGTTGGGCGCTGGCATGCGCGATGCGTTCCTGGAACGTCATACCAGGTCCTCGGTGCCCAGTGCCCTGGTGTACAGCAGCACGCCGACGAGGATCAGCGCCATCAGCAGCAAGCTGAGGGCGGCGGCGGCCGGATAATCCTTGACCACCAGGAACTGCTTCTGGATCACGTTGCCGATCATCGTGGTTTGGGTGCTGCCCAGGTAGTCGGCGTTGATGAAGTCGCCGACCGAGGGAATGAACACCAGCATGCTGCCGGCGAGCACGCCCGGAAGGGCCAGCGGCAGAATGACTTTCCCGAACGTACGACGGTTTGGCGAGTAGAGGTCGCGGGACGCCTCCAACAGTCGCGGGTCGATCTTCTCCAGACTGACGTACAGCGGCAGGATCATGAAGATGATCCAGTTGTAGGTCAGTCCGCCGATCACTGCCCAGCTGGTCGACAGCAGGCGACCCTCGCTGGGCAGCGCGCCGATGGTGCCGAGCAGGTCGACCAACCAGCCGTCGTCGGCCAGGATCGTCTTCCACGCCAGGGTCCGGATCAGGAACGTCACGAAGAACGGCAGGATCACCAGGCCCAGCAGCAGGTTCTTGTACCGGCCGGCCTTGAACGCGATGACGTAGGCGAGCGGGAACGCCAGCAGCAGGCACAGGATCGTGGCGACGAATGCGTAGCCGAACGACCGCAGGATCTGGTCCTGGTACAGGCTGAACGCGTCGGTGTAGTTGCCGAAGTCCCACGCGAAGGTCAGCTTCGGCATGAATACCGAACCGCCCGAGGACGACATCGAGGTGCGCGCCAGGGAGAAGAACGGCACCACGAAGAACACCGCGAGGTAGGCCAGCGCGGGCAGAATCATCAGGTACGGCGCGATTCTGCTTCGCTGTCGGCTGCTGCTGGCTACACCGGCCACTGTCTACCGCTCCTCACGTCCGCATCAGCCACCGGTGACCGCGGCGTAGATGGTGTTGTATTCCTGGGTCTGTTCGTCGGTCAGGGGCGCCCAGCCCTTCACCTTGTCCAGGGTCTCCTTCGGCGGGTTGATCAGCGGGTTGGAGCCCAGCTTGGGGTCGATCTTGTCGAGCTCGGTAGTCATGTCGGACAGCACCGGGACGTACTGGGTGTGCGCGATGAGCTTGGCGTAATTGGGGCGGTCATAGATGTAGTTGATCCACGCCTCGGCGGCCTTCTGGTTCTGGGTGGTGTACGGGATCACCATCGTGTCGACGAAGGTGGTACCGCCGGAGTCCGGAACGATGAACTGCAGGTCCGGATTATCGGCCTGCAACTGCACCACGTCACCGGAGTAGGCCTGCGCAATCGCAATGTTGCCCGCCGCCAGGTCGTCGGCGTAGTCGTTTCCGGTGAAGCGCCGGATCTGGCCCTTGTCCTTCTGCTCCTTCACCAGATCCGCGGCCTTCTGGATGGCCTCCGTGGTGGGCTGGGTCACCGAGCCGCCTTGCGACGTCATGATCATGCCGAGGCCGTCCTGTGCGTCGGAGAACAGACTGACCTTCCCCTTGAACGCTGGATCCCACAGGTCGTCGATGGTCTTGATGTCGCGTCCGGTGGCCGCCCGGTTGTAAGCGATCCCGACGAGGCCGGACATGTAGGGCGCGCTGAACTTCCGGCCCGGGTCGACGTCGGCCTCGAGCAGGTCCGACCGGAGGTTCTTCTTGTTGGACCAGCCGCTCTCGCGGATCTCGTTGAGCCAGCCGAGGCTGTGCAGCCGGGTCGCCATGAACGTGGTGGGCACCGCCAGGTCGGCGCCGATGTCCTGCTTGCGGGACAACGGTTCCTTGTTCTTGGCGAACCATTCCTCGTTGTCGTTGAAGTCTTCCTTGTAGTCCACGGTGATGCCCGTGGCCTTCTGGAACGCCGCAACGAAGCCATCGGCCATGTACAACGGCCAGTTCGACACGCGCAGTGTGCCGCTGGCGGGGGAGCCGTCGTCGGTAGGAGCGGAGGAAGCGGTGGAGCCGCTGTCCTTGGAGCCGCACGCGGCGAGTGTCGCCCCGCCGAGCGCGAGAGCCGCTGCGGCAGCGGCACTTCCGCCTAGAAACCGCCTACGGGACGTTCGGGCGTTGGCGAACTGCGAGCGGAGCCCTGGGTTGATCTGGTTGGCCATGGCAGGGGGGTGCCTTTCTGATTCCGTGGCGGGGAGGGGGGTTCGACTCGCGATTAGGGCGTGTCGGGTGAGTCGAGCATCTCCTCGAGATCCTCGGTAGTGGGGATGTCGGCGGCGGGCAGGACGAGCGACGCCTCCGGTGCCCAGCAGACGTAGACCTCGTCTCCGGGGCGCAGCAGTGGCAGCTGCTGTTCGGCGCCGACGTGCGCGACGACCGGTGAGTCGTCGGGCGCGGCCAGCGAGAGGCGCACGACCGGGCCCTGGAACGTCAGATCGGTCACTCTGGCCTTCACCGACACCAGGTCCCCGGTGGGCACGTCCATCGAGACCCGCACACGTTCGGGCCGCACCATCACGGTGGCTTGGCCGCCCGGCTCGATCCTGGTGGTACCCGCCCGCGCCCGCACCGTGGTGCCGAGGACCGCGACCTCGGCGACGTCGCCGTCGACCCGGTTCTGCCGACCGGCCCAAAGGTTGGCCTGGCCGATGAAGTTGGCGACGAACACCGTCGAGGGCGCGTCGTAGATCTCCGTGGGGGTGCCGATCTGCTCGACGTTGCCCGCGTTCATGACCGCGATGCGGTCGCTCATGGTCAGCGCTTCCTCCTGGTCGTGCGTCACGTAGACGAACGTGATGCCGACCTCGCGCTGGATCCGCTTGAGCTCGAACTGCATGGCGTGCCGCAGCTTGAGATCGAGCGCGCCGAGCGGCTCGTCGAGCAGCAACGCGCTTGGGTAGTTGACCAGGGCACGGGCCAGCGCGACGCGCTGCTGCTGGCCGCCGGACAGTTGCGCCGGCCTGCGCTTGGCGAAGTCGGTGAGACGGACGATGTCGAGGATCTCGTCGACGCGCCGACGGACCTCACCTTTTCCCGAGGCCTTATCTATCTTCATGCTGCGCGGGCCATACGCGACGTTGTCCCACACCGTCATGTGCGGGAACAGCGCGTAGTGCTGGAACACCGTGTTGACGTTGCGCTTGTGCGGCGCGACCCTCGACACGTCCACACCTTCGAGGCGGATGGCCCCCTCGGTCGGCGTCTCGAAGCCTGCGATCATTCGCAGCGTCGTGGTCTTGCCGCAGCCCGACGGTCCGAGCATCGAGAAGAACTCGCCCGACGCGATGGAGAAGTCCGCATCCGCCACGGCGACGTAGTCGTCGAACCGCTTCGTGACGTGGTCGATCTCCACGACCGGGCGACCCGTGTCGCGGGTGGCCCCGTCCTCTCCCGTCGTCTCGTCGGCGGCTGTGGTGTGTGTGCCGGTCAGGGCGAAACCTCCCTCGTCCCCCGGGACGAAAAACTGCTATTCGAGCTGGATAGTCGGCCGTGCAGCGGTGCGGCTGTGGATAAACCATCGCCGATCAGCCGCACCTTCGCAAGCGATTCCGCAACGAATTTACATTCCAACAATGGAATCCCTCGCTCGGGACGTTCCCAGGGAGCAGATTCCGCGCCGAAGCGCCGCGGACGCAAAGCAAGGTTGTACCGGTGAACATTGCGTGTGTCGGTCGTCGTGATCGAATGGCCACATGAACGAGACAGCTGTGCCGCCCCGACCCCCGAGCGCGCTGAGCGCGCCGTCATTCAGCGGTCGGATGCCCAGCGGGGTGGGCGACCTCTCCGTCGAGACGCACGGCATCACCCCCGTCGGCGACGGCCAGCGGTACGGCTCGGCGCGGCGGTTGTTCACAGTCTGGTTCGCCCCGCAGGTCAACATGACCGGTGTCTTCACCGGTGCGCTGGCGATCACGTTGGGCCTCGGCTTCTGGCTGGGATTGCTCGCGATGGTGATCGGTACCGTGCTCGGTTCCCTAGTCGTTGGTTACCTTTCCACCTGGGGCCCCCGCACCGGAACCGCGCAACTGCCGTCGGCTCGGATGG
>JAVRPF010000382.1:0-12999 GCA_032162385.1 Mycobacterium sp. | reverse complement strand
CCACGACAAACCGTGACCCGGCCAACCGCCGCAACTCGCCATGATCTACCGACGTGGACCTGAGCGAACTGATGCCCCACGTGGGGCAGGTCACCGATGCGCGTGAAGGGGGGTGCCGGCCATGGCGAGCATGGCTTCCCCGAACGCTTCATTCTGGGTGGGGTGGGCGTGGACGAAGTGGGCAATTTCTTCTGGCAGCGCTTCCCACGCCACCGCCATTTGAGCCTCACCGATCAGCTCACTGATCCTGTCGCCGACCATGTGAACGCCGACGATGGGCCCGCCGGATTCCGTTGTGCCCGAGCGGATCACCTTGATACCGCCGGAGGTCTGAAGAATCTGGCTGCGACCGTTTCCGGCGAGGTCATAAACCGTGGTGCTGATCTGTCCGTACCGTTCCCGGGCGGCAGTCTCGTCAAAACCCACCGACGCTACTTCCGGATGGGTGTAGGTCACTCGTGGCACTTGATGATCCTGCACGGGTATCGGGGCAAGTCCGGCGATGTCTTCGGCGACGAAGATGCCGTGCTGGAATCCGCGATGCGCCAGCTGCGGCCCTGCCACGAGGTCCCCGACCGCATAGACCCCATCGGCGGTGGCATGGAGCCGGTCGTCGGTCCAGACGAATCCCGCGTCCAGACGCACCCCATGCTCCTCGTAGCCCAGACCCGCCGATCGAGGTTGGCGCCCCACTGCCACGAGCAGAACGTCGGCTTCCAGCGTGTCATCATCGGTGATCTCGACGCTGACGCCGTGCGCGGTCTCCTTGGCGCCACTGACCTTCGCGTTGGTCATCACGGTGATGCCGCGCTTCCTGAAGGCACGCTCAAGCTGCTTGGAGGACCAGGGCTCCTCGGTGGCGATGATCCGCGGCAGTGTCTCGACTATCGTCACTTGTGCACCCAATGACGCCCAAATGCTTGCGAATTCGACGCCGATCACACCGCCGCCGAGCACGACTGCGCGTTGAGGCACAACGTCGAGGCGTAGCGCCTCGTCGCTGGTGATGACGCGTGCGCCGATCTCGATTCCAGGCAAGGTGCGCGCGCTCGCCCCGGTGGCCAGGACTACCGCCTTGTTCCCGGTGTAGGTGCACGACGCGGTCTTGACGGTGCGCTCGCCGACAAACTCCCCCTTGCCCGGCACTACCGTGATCCGATGCTGCCTGACCAGCCCCATGAGACCGCCGTATAAGCGTTCAACGATGCCGTTCTGGTAGTTGAGCATGCTGGGCACATCGATGCTCTCGAGATGAGCCTTCACACCGACTGCGCTTGCAGTCCTGACTGATTCGGCCACCTCGGCGGCATGCAGCAGCGCTTTGGTAGGGATGCAGCCGCGGTGTAGGCAGGTTCCGCCGATCTTGTCGGCCTCGATGAGGGTGACCGACATGCCTAGCTGGCTGGCCCGAAAGGCGGTCGCGTAGCCGCCTGATCCTCCACCGAGGATGACGAGATCGCTGTGTTCGGCGTCGTGATCGGCCATCAGATCCGTCCCAACGCAGCGACGGGATTCTCGACGAAGTCGGCGAACAGCCGCAGGAATCCGCCTGCGGTGCCACCGTCGCAGACCCGGTGGTCGAAACTCAACGACAGTTGAGTCACCTTGCGCACCGAAAGCGCACCCTCGTACACCCACGGCTTGTCGATGATGCGCCCGACTCCCACGATCGCTGCTTCGGGGTGGTTGATGATGGGCGTGGATCCATCCACACCGAAGACGCCATAGTTGTTGAGCGTGAACGTCCCTCCCGACAGCCTGTCAGGCCCCAGCTTGCCGTTCCGCGCCAACTCGGTTGTCGCCTTGAGTGCCAGCCCTAGTTGGACGGTGCTCATCTCCCCGGCGTTGTGGATCACCGGAACCATCAACCCGCGCGGCGTCTGGGTGGCCACGCCCAGATGCACCGCCCCGTGATAGGTGATCTCGTTGCGGTCGGTATCGACCGTCGAGTTCAGTTCGGGAAACAACCTCAGCGCAGCGATCGTCAGCCGAGCCAACAGCGCCATGAGACTGACCTTTTCGTCGTCGGTGACCGCGGCGTTGATTGCAGCGCGGGCGACGAACAGTGCGCTGGCATCGACGTCTACCCACGTCGTGGCGTCGGGAATTTCGCGTCGACTGGTGGAGAGCTTGTCGGCCAACGCCTTTCGGAATCCGGAGATCGCAACGACACGGTCATCCTGCGATGTGTGCACCAGACCGGTCGGCTGCAGTCGGCTCGCGGTGGCGTGTTCGACATCGGCACGGGTGATGACACCGCCTGGCACAGTAGCGGCGAGATCGGTCAGATCAATGCCGTTGGTGCGGGCCAGTGCCCGGACCACCGGTGAGATGACGCGGACCGCCGTGCCGTGCTGTTGGCTCGGCGCTTCCTGCGCGGCGGGCGCGGGCGCCGGTGCAGCGTTAGTGCGTCGGCGCCGCCGCGGTGAGTCTGCTGAGGTTCCATAGCCCACCAGGACGTTGCCCGATCCGGCTTGTTCTTCTTCGCGGTAGCGCCCGTGCGCGCTTGCCTCGTCGCCGGCTAGCTCGTTGCCCTGCAGACCGGTGACCGCAATCAGTGGCTTGCCGACTTCGACAGTGGCACCTGCTTCTCCGTGCAGGCCCGTCACGGTTCCCGCGAACGGGATGGGCACCTCGACTGTCGCTTTGGCGGTCTCCACCTCGACGACGATCTGATCGATGTCCACCAGTTCTCCGACTTTCACCCGCCACTCCAAGATGACCGCTTCCGAGAGGCCCTCACCAAGGTCGGGCATCAGAAAGACCCGATCGCTCATGTGTGCGCCGCCCACCGTGCGTCGGCGACATCGTTCCACTGCAGTCTGTCGACACTGTCGAGAACTCGATCGACGTTGGGCAGGTAGATGCGCTCGAGCCGGGGTGCCGGATAGGGGACGTCGAGCCCGGTGACGCGCAGAACGGGTGCGTGAAGGTAGTGGAAACAGCGTTCTTGCACCCGCGCCGCGATTTCGGCGCCGACTCCCGCAAAGCCCTGTGCTTCGTGAAGGACTAGGCAGCGTCCGGTTTTGCGGACCGACTCGGTGACGGTGGCGTCGTCGAACGGCACGATCGACCGTAGGTCGATCACCTCCAGATCGTGACCTTCGGCCGCTGCGGCCTCGGCAGCCTCCAGCGCCAGGCTCACCGATGGACCGTAGGAAATCAGCGTGACGTCGCGTCCAGCACGGCGGATCGCCGCCTGCCCGATCGGCGCGCCGGTTCCCAGATCGACATCCGCTCGCGAGTAGTACAGCCGCTTCGGTTCGAGGAACACCACAGGGTCGGGGTCCTCAATCGCGGCACGCAGCAGCGTATACGCGTCGGCCACCGTGGCCGGGGCTACCACTTTGAGCCCGGGTGTGTGGGCGTAGTACGCCTCGCTGGAATCGCAGTGGTGTTCGACCCCTCCGATACCCCCGGCGAAGGGGATGCGGATCACCATGGGAGCGCTGAGTGCACCCCTTGTCCGGTTCCGAATCTTGGCGACATGAGAGACGATCTGCTCGAACGCCGGGTAGGCGAACGCGTCGAATTGCATTTCGATGACCGGGCGGTAACCCACCATCGCCATGCCGATCGCGAAGCCGACGATGCCGGACTCGGCCAAAGGTGTGTCAAAGCAGCGGTCCTCGCCGAAATCGCGTCTTAGGCCGTCGGTGACGCGGAACACTCCACCGAGACGACCAACGTCCTCGCCGAAGACCACGACGTTGGAGTCTTCGGTAAGGGCGTCGCGCAGCGCGGTGTTCAGCGCTTGGGCCATGGTGTAGGTCGTCACGTCAGGGGCCTCCCCCATCCTCGCCGCTCAGTTCGGCCACGATGTCGGCTTGTTCCTGCTCGAGCTGCGAGGTCGGTCGTGCGTAGACGTAGGCGAACAGCTCTCGTGGATCGCTTTGCCGGTCGCGGTTCATGGCCTCGCGCACCTCGGCGGCTACCGCGTTAGCCTCGTCGGTCAGCGCGCAGCTGAACTGATCGTCGATGCGCCCCTGCGCGCGAAGGTATCTCTCCAAGCGTGTTATCGGGTCGCGTGCACGCCACAGTTCGACCTCGTCGCTCTCGCGGTAGCGCGTGGCGTCATCGGCGTTGGTGTGAGCTTCGATTCGGTAGGTGTGGGCCTCCACGATCACAGGTCCGTTACCGGCGCGCACGAACCGGGCTGCCTGATCCATCACCGCCATCATGGCCATGGGATCATTGCCGTCGACCTGCTCACTGCCGATACCGTAGCCGATACCCTTGTGCGCCAACGACGGTGCCACGGTTTGACGCGACAACGGAACGCTGATCGCGTAACCGTTGTTCTGCACGAGGAACACCACCGGAGCCCCGAACACCGCCGCGAAATTGAGCGCCTCGTGAAAGTCACCTTCGCTGGTCCCACCGTCACCGCAGAATGCCAGCGCGACAGCGTCACTGCCGCGGCGGGTCTGAGCGTAGGCCAGCCCGGTGGCGTGCAACAACTGGGTGGCCAACGGCGTGCACTGCGGAGCGCACCGATGCGCGACTGGGTCGTATCCGCAGTGCCAGTCACCGGCGAAGGTGGTCAGGATGTCGGCGGGCGCAATACCGCGTGCGGCCAACGCGACGGAGTCGCGATAGGTGGGAAACATCCAGTCGGTCGGCTCAAGACTCATCGCCGCTGCGATCTGGCACGCCTCCTGGCCCCGCGACGAGGGGTACACCGCCAGGCGTCCCTGTTTGGTCAGGGCTGTGGCCTGTTCGTCGAAACGTCTGCCGATCACCATCTTTCGGTACATCTGGGCCAAGCGGTCGTCGTCGGGCCGCACATAACGCGCGGTACTCGCTACGGGCGTCCCCGAAACATCCAAATACTGCACGGCGGTGTCGGCGGGAAGGAACTTCTCGTGCGGTCGAACGACTCCCACCGGCTCTGCCAGCGTCACAACACCTATACCTCCGACTTGTCTACAGCGTCTCTTGTCTGTCAATCGTTCCATTCTGCTGCTCAAACATCAGCTATCAGCGCCGCATTGTGGACAAAAGCGTCTTCGTTGCCTGATAATCAAGCAGAATGTCTGATATACAGACCAAGGGAGACGTGGGGGTGGACGAATGGCTGACGGGCTCGACACCACCGAACTCGATGACACCGATCGACGCATCCTGCGCGAATTGCTCAAGGACGGTCGCATGTCGGTGCGCGAGCTCGCCGAGCGCGCACACATATCCCGTGCCCATGCATACACCCGGCTGGAACGCCTCCAGCGCAACGGCGTCGTCACGGGTTTCACCGCACGCATCGACCACGACCGCGCCGGCCTGAAAACCTCAGCGTTCGTGGCGATGTCGATCCAGCAAGACTCATGGCGCGGCATTGCCGAGCACCTCAGAAGGCTCGAGTTCGTCGAGCATTTCAGCTTGCTGGGCGGGGATGTCGACGTCCTGGTATTGCTGCGGGCGCCGGACAACAGCTCATTGCGCCGCATCGTCCTGGAGCAGCTGCATGGCGTGCCAGGGGTTGTGTCGACGAAAACGTGGCTGATATTCGACGAGGCCAACGGACCTGGGGCCAAATCGCTCTGAGGCCCGGGCCCTTGGCTGAGTGGTCAGGCCGCTTGGCTACTTGAGCCTCGGCGGAATGCCATTAGTTCTTCGGGCGTTGATCCACGATTCGCTTGGCCTTGCCGACTGACCGTTCGAGTGACTCTGGTTCTAGTACCGTGACCGCGACGGTGACGCCGATGCGGTTCTTGATATCTCTGGTCAGTGAGGCAGCAGCGAGTTGCCGTTCCTCGCTTGTTGCGGTGTGGCGACTTTCGACCCGAACGGTCATCTCATCGAGTCGACCAGGTCGCTCCAGCACACACTGGAACTGCGGTGCGAGAACGTCGGTCGCGAGGATCAACTCCTCGAACTGGGTCGGGAACAGATTGACTCCGCGCAGAATGATCATGTCGTCGCTGCGGCCGGTGATCTTGTGAACCCGGCGCATGGACCGCGCGGTGCCGGGAAGCAGCGCGGTGAGATCGCGAGTGCGGTACCTGACGACCGGGAAGGCCTCTTTGGTCAATGAGGTGAAGACGAGTTCACCTTCGGCGCCGTCCGGCAATACCTCACCGGTGTCGGGATCGACGATCTCGGGGTAGAAGTGGTCTTCCCAGATGTGAAGTCCGTCTTTGGTTTCTACGCATTCCTGACCCACACCTGGCCCCATCACTTCGGATAGGCCGTAGATGTCGACGGCGTCGATGTCGAGTTTTTGTTCGAGCTCTACGCGCATTTCCTGCGTCCACGGCTCGGCTCCGAAAACTCCGGTGCGGAGCGAGGTGGTTCGCGGGTCGATGCCGGCATGCTCCATGGCGTCGACGATGGTCAGCATGTAGGAGGGGGTGACGAGGATTGCGTCGGGCTGGAAGTCGGTGATGAGCTGGATCTGTCGTTCGGTCATTCCGCCGGAGATGGGAATGACCGTGCAGCCCAGCCGTTCGGCTCCGTAGTGCGCACCCAGGCCGCCGGTGAACAGTCCGTAGCCGTAGGCGATGTGGACTTTGTCGGTGGAACGTACGCCGCCGGCGCGTAGTGAGCGTGCGACCAGGTTGGCCCAGGTGTTGATGTCGGCTTCGGTGTAACCGACGACGGTCGGACGCCCGGTGGTGCCCGAGGATGCGTGCACGCGGCTCACCTTGGCCTGAGGGACGGCGAGCATGCCGAAGGGATAGTTGTCCCGCAGGTCGGATTTGGTGGTGAACGGGAACAACGCCAGGTCGCTCAATTGCTTCAGGTCGCCCGGCTGAACACCCTTGGCGTCGAACGCCGCACGGTAGTGGGAAACGTTGTCGTAGGCGTGCTTCAGCGACCATTTCAGCCGCGCCAACTGAAGCGCCGAGATTTCGTCGCGGGACGCGGTTTCGATGGGCTCCAGCTCGTCGGGCGACCGGGGCGGCGCCACGTTGGCGGGGTGGTCGACTAGCTCGGTCATGGCGACTCCGAATCGCAGTTGGTGTCAGGTCAGGCGTCGAAGTCGACGGTGACGGTGTCGCTGGTGGGCATGGACTGGCAGGTCAACACGAAACCTTGCGCCAATTCCGACTTTTCGAGCGCGTAGTTGCGCTGCATCTCGACCGTGCCGGATGTCACCTTGGCGCGGCAGGTGCCGCACACTCCGCCCTTGCAGGCGAAGGGCAGATCGTCGCGACTCTGCTGCGCTCCGTCGAGCACCGGGATGTCGCGGGGCAACGTCAGGGTGCTGGTCGCTCCGTCGAGGATGATGGTGACGTCGCTGGTGGGTCCCGATGCCGCGGCCTCGGCATGCTCGCTGGGTGCCGGGGCGACGTCCTCGACGTAGAACAGTTCCCGGTGGATGCGCTCCTCGTCGACCCCGAGACCGCGCAGCACTTTCCCGGCGTCGGTGACCATTCCGTAAGGCCCGCACAGCCAGAAGTGATCTACGGCCTCGACGGGGACCAAGGCGCGCAGTAGTCGCCGCACGCGTTCACCGTCGAGTCGGCCGCTGAATAGCTCGACGCCGCGCGGCTCCCGTGACAGCACGTGCACCACTTCCAGACGCGGGCCGTAGGTGTCCTTGAGGTCGGCTAGTTCCTCGGCGAACATGACCGAGTTGGCGCGCCGGTTGCCGTACAGCATCACCGCCTGCGATTGCGGGTTCTGAAGAACCGACGCTGCGATGGACAGGATCGGGGTGATGCCCGACCCGGCGGCGATGAGGACGTGGCGGCCGGCAGTGGCGGGGTCGGCGGCGAACGTCCCCGATGGTGGCTGCATCTCGATGGCGTCACCGGCGCGGACCTCGTTGACCAACCACCCCGAGAGCGCACCTCCGGCCACCGCGCGCACACCGATGCGTGGCGATTGGCCCAGCGCCGAGCAGACCGAGTACGAGCGACGGTGTTCCTGGCCGTCGACGGTTCTGCGCAGGGTCAACGACTGTCCGGGGCGGAACGCGAAGTCGGGTTCGAGGTCCTCCGGGACGGCGAACGTCACGGCCACGGCGTCCTCGCACAGTCGGTCTACCGCGGCGACGCGCAGCGCGCGGAAGGGCTGGTTGCGCAGACTCCTACCGGAGGTGGCGGCTTCGGCGACCGGTGCGGGGGTCATCTCAGATCTCCTTCACGCGGTCGAACGGCTCACTGCACGACCGGCAGCGGTGCAGTGACTTACACGCTGTGGCACCGAACTCGGAGGTCCGTTCGGTGTCGGCGGATCCGCACCGCGGGCAGTGCACGACCGGTGCGCGCACGGTCAGCGTCAACGCGATGGGGCCGTCGTCGTGCACTCGGGCGGACCCGGGCGGCGCGATGCCATGCTCGGCGAGTTTGCGGCGACCGGTCTCGGTGATCCAGTCCGAGCTCCAGGGCGGCGTGAGAACGGTATGCACTGCGACATCGGTGAATCCCGCTGCGGTCAGTGCATATTCAAGGTCGGCGCGCATGGTGGCCATCGCTGGGCAGCCCGAGTAGGTCGGGGTGATGGTGACCACGACCGTGCCATCGGTGTCGCGGTCCACGCTGCGCAGCACGCCGAGGTCGACCAGGGTCAGCATCGGCATTTCGGGGTCGGTGACGGTGGCCGCCACCTCTCTGGCTCGTTCGACTGATGCGTCGATCACGGCACTCGTCACGGCGTTCACCACACGCCCGTCGGGTGCTGGCGGGCCAGCGACTGCATCTCCCCCAGCAGGGCTGCCATGACGTTGGTGTGGTTCCCATCGCGATGACCGGCTCCGTCCGGTGCGTCGGCGACGGCGGGATAGGGCAGTTCGGCGGCCTGGAACACTTGCGTCATCACCGAGTCGAACTCGTCGCGCAGGGTCGAGGGGTCCACACCCGCGCCGCTTGCGGCGAGGCGCTGCTCGACGGGATGGGTGGTGAACAGTTCGGTGACATACGGCCACACCGTGATCAGCGCGTCCTCGACGCGGCGGCGGGACTCGTTGGTGCCGCGTGCGAGGGTGACCAGCCACCGCGCGGCGTAGTCGCGGTGGTAGGTGATCTCCTTGACGCCCTTGGCCGCCACGGCCGCCAAGACGTTGTCCCGCGAGGTTCGTAGTCGCTGCAGGGCAGCGAGCCGATAGGTGGAGAAAACCAGCAGTCGCGTAACGCTGCAAGCGAAGTCGCCGTTGTCCAGTTCGACCAGTCGGACGTTGCGGAACTGCGGTTCGTCGCGGAAGAAGGCCAGGGCGTCCTCGGCGGGTACCGGTGAACCCGCCGGCAGTGGCGGGACGACGGTGGGGTCGGCGGCCGCGGCGCGGGCCAGGAGCAGTCGGGCCTGACCGAGCAGGTCGAGCCCGATGTTGGCCAGCGCGACCTCTTCTTCCAGTTCCGGTGCCTTCGTGCTCCACTGCGCAAGCCGTTGCGCGGCCAACAGGGCGTCATCGCCGAGCATCAGGCAGTAGACGGCCAGATCTGCGCCGTCGATGCCCTCGGCCAGGGTCGTGTCCACGCCGGCGAGCGGATCGTCGAAGCTGGTTCCGAAGGCCCATTGATCGTGCTCGTTGGCGTCGACGAGGCCGGCGTAGGCCGAATCGTGGTCATTCACCGTCGTCGCTCCTCGTCTGCGTGGTCACGGTCACATGTGGGGGACGTCGTCGGGGATGTCGTAGAAGGTGGGATGGCGATAGACCTTGTCCCCGCTGGGGGCGAAGAACGGATCCTTCTCGGTGGGGCTGGAGGCGGTGATGGTGGCCGACTGCACGACCCAGATGCTCACACCCTCGTTGCGGCGGGTGTACACGTCACGCGCGTGGCGCAGCGCCATCTGGTCATCTGCGGCGCGCAACGACCCGACGTGCACGTGGTTGAGCCCGCGCTTGCCCCGCACGAACACCTCGTACAGGGGCCAGTCCCGGTCGATCGAGGCCGGGCTCGGTTGTACCGCGCCGCCGTCGATGGGGACCGCGCCGTGCCCCCCTTCAGCGGACAATCCGTTGTCGGTCATCGCTTTCCCTGTTCCGTGGCGAGGTTCTTGCGGGCGAACTCCGCGGCGGCTTCGCGCACCCATGCGCCGGCTTCGTGCGCGGCCTGACGGTTGGACACCCGCTCGGCGTTGCACGGTCCGTTGCCCTTGACGACCTGCATGAACTCGTCCCAGTCCGGGTCGCCGAAGTCGTGCGCGCCGCGCTCGTCGTTCCAGGCCAGATCCGGGTCGGGGAAGGTGACGCCCAGCACCTGGGCCTGCGGCACGGACATGTCGACGAAGCGTTGACGCAGTTCGTCGTTGGTGTGCCGCTTGATTCCCCATGCCATCGACTGCGCGGTGTTGGGCGACTGGTCATCGGGAGGGCCGAACATCATCAGCGCCGGCCACCACCATCGGTTGACGGACTCCTGCACCATCTCTCGTTGCGCTTCGGTGCCGCGCATCATGGTCATCAGCAGCTCGAAGCCCTGGCGCTGGTGAAAGGACTCTTCCTTGCAGACCCGGATCATCGCGCGGGCGTACGGGCCGTACGAGCTGCGGCACAACGGGACCTGGTTGCAGATCGCGGCGCCGTCCACCAGCCAGCCGATGACGCCGACGTCGGCGTAGCTCGGCGTGGGATAGTTGAAGATCGATGAGTACTTCTGCTTGCCCTCAATGAGTTTCATCGTCATATCGCCGCGATCGGCGCCCAACGTCTCCGCCGCGGAGTACAGGTAGAGGCCGTGACCGGCTTCGTCTTGCACCTTGGCCATCAGAATCGCCTTGCGCCGCAGCGACGGAGCCCGGGTGAGCCAGTTCCCCTCGGGCTGCATCCCGATGATCTCCGAATGCGCATGCTGCGCGATCTGGCGGATCAGCGTCTTGCGATATCCCTGCGGCATCCAGTCGCGGGGTTCGATTCGCTGCCCGGCCTGCAGAATGTCGTCGAAGTCACGCTCCAACTCGGCATCCGCGGCGTCGCCCGCCGCCGGCTTGGTGTCGGCCACCGACATCGCAACCTCCTAATTACCAACCGAATGATCGGTAATTACAGTGTGCCCCATTACCGCCCTGCGCACAAGCGTGGAAGCTGATCTAGTGGCCGACGAACGCGGGTTTTTCCTTGGCCAAGAACGCTTCCACCGCAGCCGAGTGGTCGGTGGAGGCGCCGAGACGTTCCTGCGCGGCGGCTTCGCGATCGAGAACGTCGGTCAGCCCGGCGCCTGCGTTGACGGCGATGAGGTCCTTGACCGCGCGGAAGGCGGCGGTCGGTCCGTTGGCGAGCTGCGCCGCCAGCGCGGCGGTCTGCTCGGCGACCTCCTCGTCGGCAACGACGCGGTGCACCAGCCCCCACGTCTCGGCGGCGGGCGCGTCGAACGTGCCGCCGAGCAGGAACAGGCCCGTGGCCCGGCTGGGACCCACCAGCGCGGTCAGGGTCGCGCTGAGGCCCGAGTCGCTGGCCAGGCCAATTCCGGTGAAGGCGGTGCCGAACTTGGCGCGCTGCCCGGCGACGCGGATGTCGCCGGCCAGTGCCAACCCGAGTCCGGCGCCGACGCAGGCACCGGTGATCCCGACGACGACGGGCACCTCGATGGCGTCGAGGGCCATCACGATCGGGTTGTAGTGCTCGCGCACCGTGTCCATGGCGTGCGCGGGATCGGCGCGCAGTCCTTCGACGTGTTCGGCGAGATCCTGCCCGACGCAGAAGTTCTTGCCCGTCGCGGTGATCGTGACTGCGCGCACCGCAGTGTCAGTCCCGGCCGCGGTGAGCGCCTCGAGCAGCGCCACCTTCATCTCACGGTCCAGGGCGTTGGATGCGGCGGGGCGGTCGAGTCTGATGGCGGCAACGCCGTTTTCGACGGTGTAGCTGATCGGGGAGGTCGTGGTGTTTGGCATGAGCCTGGGCCCTTCTCTCGTTGTGGCCGTACAGGGTTCAGGTGCGCCAGGAATAAAAGCCCTGGCCGGTTTTTCTGCCAAGGTCGCCGCGGCTGACCTTGTCGCGTAGCAGTATCGGTGGGTCGAAGCGCGCACCGAGGGTGGCGGCGAGATGCTCGGCGATGGCCAGCCGCACGTCGAGGCCGACGAGGTCGGTCGATCGCAACGGGCCCATGGGGTGGCGGTAGCCCAGTTCCATCGCGCGGTCGATCGATTCGGCATCGGCAATGCCTTCCTCGAGCATCCGGATTGCTTCCAGTCCCAGCGCGACACCGAGCCTGCTCGTCGCGAAGCCCGGTGAATCCTTGACCACCACATCGGATTTACCCAGGGTGTGGACCCAATCGAGGACGTTCTTGACGGTCGGCCAGTCGGTTCCGGGTGCGCGCACCACCTCGACGAGGACCGACGCGGGCACCGGGTTGAAGAAGTGCATGCCAAGGAAGCGCCGCGGGTGATCCAGCGCGGCGGCCATCTCGGCGATGGACAACGAGCTGGTGTTGCTGGCCAGGACCGCGGTCTGCGAGACCACCTTCTCCACCGCGGTCAGGACCGCGAGCTTGGCGGTGATCAGTTCCGGCACCGCCTCGACGACCAGTCCGGCGTCGGCGGGGATCTTCGACAGGGAGGTCACCGTGGACAGACGGCGCAGAACGTCGGCGGGCGAGGCCTCGAGCTTGCCCTTCTCGGCGGCGCGGTGCAGTCCCTGCTCGACGCGCTCGACCGCCGCGGCTGCGCTGGCGTCGTCGGCTTCGGCGATGGTGACCTCGGCGCCTGCCACCGCGAACACCTGCGCGATGCCGGCACCCATGCGGCCGCCTCCCACGACCGCGACGACGGCGGGAACTCCACTGGCAGTGGTCATGACGATCTCTTTTCCAGGAAGCGGGTCATGCGATCCTTCTTGTCGGCGCTCTCGAAGAGGACGGCCTGAGCGAGGTCGTCCAGCAGCGGGTGCGGACTGGCGGCGTCGAGGACGGCCTTGGACAGCCGCAGCGCCAGCGCCGACGATCTGCCGATCCGGTCGGCCAGCGCGCAGGCCGCCGACAGCGCCGTACCGGATTCGACGACCTCGGCGACCAGTCCGTGCTGCAGTGCGGCGTCGGCGTCGAGGATCCGTCCGCCCAGGATGACCTGTTTGGCGACCGATTTGCCGATCAGTTCGGCCAGCCGATAGCTGGCGCC
>JAVRPF010000381.1:0-3400 GCA_032162385.1 Mycobacterium sp. | reverse complement strand
CGGGTCGCGCGTGGTGCTCACCCATGACGTGGCCCAGCGCGACAATCTGCGGGTCGGTCGCCATGACGGCGTCGCGGCCGTCATCGAGAAGCTGAAGGGTCACCCCCTGTTCGCCCACATCACGCTGTTGCGCAGCGAGCGTTCGCCGATCGCGGCGCTGGTGACCGAGATGCTCGAGGAGTTCAGCCCCGGCGCCCTGCCCTGATCGCGCCTGATCGCGCGTAGGGGCGCTTGATCACCAGGCCCGCTCGGTAGGCTGCCAGCGTGCGTAAACGGCCCGACAGCTCGGCTTGGTCGTACTGGCGCATGGTCATCGGTGTGTGCGCGGGCGCTGCCGTCGTCGTCATCGGCGGGTTCACCGGCCACGTCAAGGTGGCCAAGGCCGACGACGTCGACTGCGCACAGGTCAAGTGCATCGCGCTGACGTTCGACGACGGGCCGAGCCCCTACACCGACCGATTGCTGCAGATCCTCAAGGACAACGACGCCAAGGCGACCTTCTTCCTGATCGGCAACAAGGTCGCGGCCAACCCGGCCGGCGCCAAGCGCATCGCCGACGCCGGCATGGAGATTGGCGGCCACACCTGGGAACACCCGAACATGACCACCATCCCGCCCGAGGACATTCCTGCGCAGTTCAGCAAGGCCAGTGCTGCGATCGAGGCGGCGACGGGTCAGCGCCCCGAACTCGTCAGGACTGCAGGCGGCCTGATCAACGACGCGGTGCTGGCCGAGGCCAAGAAGCAGGGCCTTGCCGACATCAACTGGGACGTCATCCCGTTCGACTGGGCCAATGACGCCAACACCGGCGCCACCCGCTTCATGTTGATGAGCCAGATCAAGCCGAACTCGGTGGTGCTCTTCCACGACACCTACTCCTCGACCGTCGACCTGGTGTACCAGTTCATCCCGGTACTCAAGGCCAACGGCTACCACCTGGTCACGGTCAGCCAGATGCTGGGCCCGCGCGCGCCCGGCAGCAGCTACGGCAGTCGGGACAACGGGCCGCCGGCCAACGACCTGCTCGACATCCCGCCTGCGGAGATCCCGTCGCTGCCCAGCACGCCGTCGCCCGCGCCGATGCCGAACATCCCGATCACCGACATCCCTGGCGCGAACTCCGGCGGCTCCAACAACGGGGCGTGACGACGGCGTGACGACCAACGCTGCGTTCGTCCTGACCTTGTTGGTGTTGTGCTACGCGGTGGTGTCCGGTCTGGTGAAGCGTTGGTACCTGGCGCCTGCCCTGATCTTCGTGCTGTTCGGAATCATATTGGGGCCCTTCGGCTTAGGCGTGATCGACATCGGGACCGATACCGCCAGCTTCACCGTCGTCGCGCAGCTGGCGCTGACGGTGATCCTCTTCAACCAGGCCGTGCAACTCGATCTGTCGACGGTGTTCCGCCGTCGCGAGGTCACCTTCCGGCTGCTCGTGATCGGCATCCCGCTGGCTCTCACGCTCGGCACCGTGACCGCAGTACTGGTGCTGCCGGTGATGCCACTGTGGGAAGCGGTGTGCCTGTCAGCGATCGTCGCACCGACCGAGGTCGCGCTGATCGATGCGCTGCTCGAGGACAAGCGGGTCCCGGAACGGATCCGGCACGCACTGTCCACCGAGAGTGGCTTCTACGACGGGTTCGCGCTGGCCGCCATGCTCGCAGCGCTGGCGCTCGCCTCTGAGCAGAGCGACCCCGATGCGAGCCGCTGGACACTGTTCCTGGTCCGCACCGAGGTGGTGTCGGTCGTGGTCGGCCTTGCCATCGGCGCGATCGGCGGGCTGGTGATAGCGCGGTCGCAGAAGCGCGAATGGATGAGCGACACCTGGGCGCAGCTGGCCACGCTCGCCGTCGCGCTGGTCTGCTTTCAGGTTGGTGAGGGTCTGCACGGCAGTGGTTTCGTCGCCGCGTTCGCCGGTGGCCTCGCCTTCGCATTCATGGCGAAGCGCATCGGGGTCCCGCCTGACACGCAGGTGTCCGACGCGGCGGGTCAACTGCTGGAACTGATGGTGTTCGCGATGTTCGGCAGCTACGCGGTCGTCGTCGGTTGGCGTGACGCGGGCTGGCGGGTGGTGCTGTTTGCCGTTCTGGCACTTTTTGCGGTCCGCATGATCGGGGTGGGCGTGGCGCTCATCCGCAGCGACCTCCCCGCCAGGAATCGACTGTTCATCGGATGGTTCGGCCCGCGCGGCATCGGCACACTGGTGCTGGGTCTGCTCGTCGTCGAGCGCGGACAGATCGAGCAGGAGTCGTTGATCACTCAGGTAGTCGTCGTCACGGTCACGTTGAGCCTCGTCGTGCACAGCCTGACCGCGTGGCCCGGCATCAAGTGGCTGGCGGCCCGGAAGCCTGCGGACGCACCAGGTTAGGTTCCTTGGTTCGGTGGCCTTCTTGTCGACATTCCAGTATCGACACCGGGCGAGCCCCGAATTGGGCGCAGTCTGCGCGCCCAGTTTCTCGGGGTCGTGGTGCCTACATCTTTGACAGCTCGGAATTCATTCAAGTAGGAGGACGCATGACAATCGCAGACGGAGCAGTTCTGGTGACCGGGGCCAATCGCGGTATCGGACGGGCGCTGGTCGAGGAAGCCCTGAGGAGAGGCGCGAAGCGGGTGTACGCCGGTACGCGTCAACCCTTGACCCACCCGGATGGCCGCGTCACGCCCCTGATCCTGGACGTGACCAATGCTGCGCAGACTCGGGAAGCTGTCGAGAGAGTCGAATCGCTTGACATCCTCATCAACAACGCCGGCGTGTCGCTGTACGACGACTTGAGCGATCGTGCCGCGCTCGAACAGACCCTCGCCGTCAATCTATTTGGCACGTATGGCGTTACCCAGGCTTTCCTGCCATCGCTGACCCGTTCCCGGGGAGCCATCGTCAACGTTCTGTCGGTAGCGGCATGGGCCGCGATACCGGTCATTCCGGCCTACTCAATCTCGAAAGCGGCCGCGTTCTCGCTATCACAGTCGTTGCGCGCCCTCCTGGCCGGACGGGGCGTGAGCGTGCATGCCGTCATGACGGGCCCGGTGGACACGGAGATGTCCCGAGACCTCGACAAGATCCCGGCGCAAACCCCTCCGTGATCACCCGCCGGTGCGGGAACCGCCAGCCGGCGCCGTCCTCGGTGGGTACCACGACGTCGCGGTAGGTGCCCCAGTGGTCCGGGCCGCGGACCCGCAGGTCGTCGTCAGTCACCGTCTTTCACTTTGGCCATCGCCAGCACGTCGAGGCGTCGGTCGAGCTCCTCGATCGACAGCTTGTCGCCGATCAGGCCGCGGTCGATCACGGTCTGGCGAATCGTCTTGCGCTCCTTGAGCGCTTCCTTGGCGACCTTGGCGGCTTCCTCGTAGCCGATCACCGAGTTCAGCGGCGTCACGATCGACGGCGACGACTCGGCGAGGT
>JAVRPF010000380.1:0-3898 GCA_032162385.1 Mycobacterium sp. | reverse complement strand
ATCCCATCCCATCGTCCGCAGGGAGTCAGGATAGAGGTGGCTGCGCGAATCGAGTACGTCCGGACCGCTGGCGCCGATCGTGTCGGCACGCCGCGCGCCGACCGCCACCACGGCGCCCGCTCCGTCGCCGAACAGCGATCCGGCGACGAGGTTGGCCCCGGATGGATCCGCCGTTTGCAGGGTAAGGGAACAGAGCTCGACCGCCACCAGCGCGGCGACGGCATCCGGCGCGCCCCGCAGATAATCGTTCATCCGCGCCACGCCCGCCGCGCCGGCCACGCAGCCGAGGCCGAAGATCGGCACCCTGCGCACATCGGGGCGCAGACCCACCCGCGCGGCGATGCGCGCATCCAGCGACGGCACCGCAACGCCGGTCACCGTCGTCGACATGATCAGATCGACGTCGCCTGGGCGAAGGCCTGCCTCGTCGAGCGCCCCCTGCAGCGCAGCGCATCCGAGTTCGGTCGCCTTGTCGATGAATACATCGTTGGCCTGCCCGAAGTCTGCCAGCTTTGGATAGTCCTCCAGCGGGAGTACCAGGTACCGGCTGGCGACCTTCGAGCTGGCGTGCAGGTGCCGGATCAGGGCCTCGTGCGGCGCGTTCACGGGCAGGTCGATCAGTTGCTGGGTGATCTCGCCCTGGGTGTAGCGATGCGGTGGCAGTGCGCCATGCACTCCGGCGATGACACTTGTCTTGTCCATCTAAGTAACACGATCCCAGGCGCCGGTTGGTTCGATCCGGCTCCGTCACGATGAGACGGGCGTCGTCGAATTCCGTTCTGGATGAGATTCGCTTCGGTGCAAACTGGGTTCGTCGTCGATCCCGATGCGCTGGTGCAGCCGTACCAACGGTTTGGGCGCCCACCAGACCCACCTGCCCAGGACATGCATGAAGGCCGGCACCAGCACCATACGCACCAGCGTGGCATCGACGACCACGGCCAGCGTCAAGCCGAGCCCGAACAATCGCATGACCTGCGCCTGGGCGGCAATCAACGCCGCGAACGATATCGACATCACCAGAGCGGCGGCAGTAATCACCCGTCCCGTGTGGGCCAGCCCGAGTGCGACGCTCTCGTCGTTGTCGGCACGGGCTCGCGCAGCGTCCGATTTCCCCGATTGAGCGGATTCGGTCTTGACCCAGTACTCGCGGATCCGGGAGATCAGGAACACCTCGTAGTCCATCGACAGCCCGAAGGCGATGCAGAACAACAACACCGGCATATTCGCCACCAGCGTTCCGGTGGATGTCGTTCCGAGCGCCCCTAGATGCCCGTCCTGAAAGACCCAGACGAGTGCGCCGAATGCTGCCGTCAGCGACAGGACGTTGAGCAGCAGCGCCTTGAGCGGCAGCACGACGGAGCCGGTCAACAGGAACAACAGCACGAACGTGATCACCGCGATCAGACCGAGCACCAACGGCAGCCGTGACGTGATCGCACTGACGCTGTCGCGGTTGGTCTGGGCCGTCCCGGCCAGTTCAACCGGCCTGTCGGCCGGCCCGGGCACCGCGTGCAGCCGCTCCAGCTGAGTCTCCGACGCCTCGGTGAACAGCGGCACCGAGCTGGAGATGGTGAGAAACGCACTACCCTGCGCCTCGCCGGTGGGCGCTGACGGTGACCCCACCGGGTCACCACCGACGAACGTGCCCGTCGGCGCGGACACCAAGGACACGTCGGGAACCTTCGACAGGTCCGCCGCGTAGCGGTCAACGTCACGCGGTGCCAAACCGCTCGCGTCAGGGATCACGGCGGTCACCGCGGTGGCCGAGTCGTCGGCGAAGTCATTCCTGAGTTGGTCGCCGACCTGGTGCGCAGACGCCGACGTCGGCAGGACACGGTCATCGGGGAATCCCCACCTGACCCCAAGGAACGGTGCGCCCAGCAGGACCAGAAGCGCGACTACGGCAAGTCCGATCGGGACGGACCGGCGCATCACGCTCTTGGTCCACCGGTACCAGAACTGTTGCCCGAGGGGCTGAGGCACGGGGTCGGGCCGGTTGAGCAGGCGCCGCACCGGCCGGCGCACGTCCAATGAATCCAGCCTGTCGCCGAGCAGGGCGATCGCCGCCGGCGCGACCACCAACGCGGCGATGGCGGCGAACCCGACCGTGGCGACTCCCGCGTAGGCGAAGGACTTCAGGAAGTGCATCGGGAACACGATCATCGCTGCCATCGACAGCGCGACGGTCGTCGCGGAGAACAGCACGGTGCGGCCCGCCGTAATTACGGTGCGAACCAGCGCATCGTGCGCTTCGGCGCCGCCTGCGAGCTCGTCGCGGTAGCGGCGGATGATCAGCAGCGTGTAATCGATTGCAAGCGCCAGACCCATCGCGGTCGCCAGATTGAGCGCGAATATCGACACGTCGGTGCCCAAGGCGATGAACCGCAGCACGGACATCGACCCGAGAATCGCCATTGCGCCGACCGCGACCGGCAGCGCTGCGGCAATGAGCCCGCCGAACACCCAGACCAACACCAGGAAGCTGAACGGGATGGCGATGGCCTCCATCAGCAGCAAATCGCGTTGCGACTGCGCGGTGATCTGCGCATTCACCATGGCGACCCCGCCCGACCGTACGGTGATTCCACCGGGCTCGATCGGTACGTCGGGCACCAGTTGATCGGACAGCGTCTGCGCGTACTTCATGGCCTCGTTCTCGCCGCCGGTGATGTCGGCGACGATCAGGCCGATCTTTTCGTCCTTGCTGATCAAGTCGGCCGCGCCGCCAGCGGGGGCGGTCCAGGCGGAGGTCACGTTCGTGGCATGGGGTGACCGGCCCAGCCGTTGGGCGACGTCGGTGCCCACGGCGCGGGCATCCGGGCTGGCCGCACCGTCGGGAGCGGCAACCGTGATGATCATCTGCATGTCGCCCCGGCCGAATTTGTCGGCCAGCACTTGCGTCGCCCTTGCCGATTCCGAGGTCGGGTCCTGGAATCCGCTGGCGGACAGGCTCTTCGCAACCGGGATGCCGAAGATGGCGGCAGCCACCGTCACTAGCGCGGCGACCGCGATGATCCTGCGGGGTGCGGTGATCGCCAGCAACGCGATACGAAACAGCACCTTGCCTTCCTTCCAGGGGGCGTTCGGATTGCAACACCCCTCCTCATCACGATTCCGGGGCACAATGGGTTCACCACGCCACCTACGTGCGCTACGGGGCGGACGGTTGTGCGCAGGCTTGTCGCTACGCCTGTTTCGCGTCGATGACGGTGTGGATGAAGCGCATCTTGTTCAGTACCGCGGGGGGCAGCACGAACGGGTAGATGTCCTCCTTGCCCATCGACCGGTTCACCATGTTCAGCCCCCAGGCCAGCGGCAGCCACATCTCGATGAGCGTGTCGAACCCGCTGGGGCCCAACGTTCGTCGCTCCAAGGTCGCACCCGACGGGGCGAACCCGAACGCCGCCGACGTGTCCAGGGTGTCGCGGATGTGCAGATAGTGCGCGAACGTCTCGGCCCAGTCCTCCGCGGGATGCATGCTGGCATAGGAGGACACGAAGTCCTTCGCCCATCCCGGCGGGGCGCCTTCGCGGTAGTGCCGGTCCAGCGCGGCCTGATAGTCGGTGTTCGGGTCGCCGAACAACTCGTTGAAGCGCGCGGTGTTGTCGGTCGACGGTCCGACCAGGCGATAGAAGTAGTAGTGCCCGATCTCGTGGCGGAAGTGGCCCAACAGTGTGCGGTACGGCTCGGCCATGTCGATCCGCAACTGCTCGCGGTGCACGTCGTCGCCTTCGGCGAGGTCGAGGGTGATGACGCCGTTGTGGTGCCCGGTGAAGACCTTCTCGGTCTCGCTGGACAGTAGGTCGAACGCGAGTCCGTAGTTCGGGTCCTCGTCGCGACCGATGATCGGCAGCTTGAGCTCGTTCAATTCGACGATGAGCCGCCGCTTGGCCTT
>JAVRPF010000379.1:0-7549 GCA_032162385.1 Mycobacterium sp. | reverse complement strand
CGCCACGGTCGGGGTGCGGTCCCGGTTCGGTGAAATCCAGGTCGGCTTCCGCATCGTGAAGGTGGGCGCCTTCCCCATCTCGATCGACTCGGCCGCACTCGACCGCAGGGCCCGCGACCGCGGCATCCGCCAACGGGCCCGCGAGATCCGCGCCGAAATGGGCAACCCGCGCAAGGTTCTGCTCGGCGTCGACCGGTTGGACTACACGAAGGGCATCGACGTTCGGCTGCGGGCGTTTTCCAAACTGCTCGACGAAGGCCGCGCCAGCGCCGACGACACGGTGCTGGTCCAGCTGGCCACACCCAGCCGCGAGCGGGTCGAGAGCTACAAGGTGATGCGCGAGGACATCGAGCGTCAAGTAGGCCACATCAACGGCGAGTACGGCACAGTGGGCCATCCGTTGGTGCACTACCTGCACCGGCCGATTCCGCGCGATGAACTGATCGCGTTCTTTGTGGCAGCCGACGTCATGCTGGTGACGCCGCTTCGAGACGGCATGAACCTGGTCGCCAAGGAGTACGTCGCCTGCCGCAGCGACCTCGGCGGCGCGTTGGTGCTCAGTGAATTCACCGGCGCCGCAGCCGAACTCCGGCAGGCCTATCTGACCAATCCGCATCACCTCGACGGCGTGAAGGACTCCATCGAGGCCGCGCTGACCCAGTCTCCCGAGGAGGGCCGCCGACGCATGCGTGCGATGCGCCGCCAGGTACTCGCCCACGACGTCGACCGGTGGGCGCGGTCGTTCCTCGACGCGTTGGCCGACACCCGCGACACCGAGAACGAGTCGGACGTCAGAGGAGCTTGATGTCGCCGATCAGCCACTTGCCATCGACCTTCTCGTAGTCGACGCGCAGGCGGCTTCCGTCATAGACCGGTTGTTTGGACTTGTCGGTGACGGTGCGGTTCATGAACACCATCACCGAGGCCGAGTCACGTTGCGCGGTCAACATTCCGACGCCCACCACGTTGACCTGACTGATCACCTGCCGGTCCCGAGCCTGTGGAATCACGTTCTTGGTGGTGTCGTCCTCGTACTGACGCCGGAATTCGGGCGTCATCAGGTTGTACACCTCGGTGCGACTGCGCTCCACCGTCTGGTAGTCGAAGCCCAGGATCAGCGGGATCTGCTGCGCCGCAAGCGGCGGAAGTTCTTCGCCGGCTTGCTGTTCGGCCCGGATCTCGATGCGGTTCCAGTACAGGTAGCCACCGATGCCGCCGAGCGCCACCAGTGCGACCGCGAACAGTACCCCGACGAGCGCCGCCAACCTGACGGTCCAACGACCCATCAGTTGCCCCCGTCCGGGTATTTCAGGTCGTAGCCGGTCATATGGCCGTTGTCGTCCTCGTGCACGATGACCCGCAGCCGGTAGGGCTGCGACGGCTTGTTGACCCCGTCCAGGTCGGTCACCGTCACCCGCACCGATATCAACACGGCGGCGTTCCCGGCCACCTCGTCGACCTTCTCCAGTGCCGCGCCGTTGATCACGGCCTCGGAGCTGGCCTGGGTATCGCGGAAGATGGCCTTGAGGTTGTCGACGTTGCCTGCCTGGCTCATCATGTCGCGCAGCGGGCCGCTGGTGCCGTTGACGAACCGGTTCACGCTGTCGTCGATGTTGTTCTGGTTGTAGCTGAACATGTTGACCACGGTCTGCGTCCCCGTGTCGATGAACAGTTGCTCGCGCGCCCGCTCGGTGTCGGCAGTGCGCTGCTGAGTCGCCAGCAGCCCCACCACGACCGCCAGCACGGCCACCAGCACCGCGGTGACGCCTGCGCCGGCGACGGCCACCAGGCGGGCGTTCGGCCTGCGGCGCGGCGGCGGGCCGAATGGGCGGGCGAGCCGCGTCGTGACGGCCGCCGGCTTCTCGACCTTGACGCCCGTGGTCTCCGCAACGACCCCCGCCGCGGGTCCGGCGGCCCGGGAGGCCCGGCGGCGGGCGGCAGCCTTCCTCGCCGACTCGGGCGCCTCGTCGATCGACTCGCCCGGAGTCGAATTTTGTGTCATCAAGCCTGCCTTGGATCCATCATCAGGTCGAGCCACGTCTCTGCGGTCGCAACCTTGTTAGTACCTCCGGCGAACACGCCCGTCCCGCCGGCGGGGTCGGCGAATACACCGGTCTTCGGATCGTACGTCGTGGTCGCCGGGCCACTGGCCTGCGGCGGTGCATCGGGTGCGGGCGCCTCGGCAGGCAGCGGTCCGGGTGGTGGCGGCGCGGGCGCCTCAGGTGGCATCCGTCCGTACGGCGGCACGATCTGGTCGGGCGGGGCGTAGTACGGCCACGGGGGCGGCGGGCCGTTGTCGTTCGGCGGCACCGGCAGAGGGAACGGCGCGTTGGGCGCGGGTCCGGGACCGGGCGCCACGCCCGGCGGCAACTGCACGGACGGCGGGCCCGGGTCGTAGTCCGCTCCCGGCGGAATGAAGGGAAACTTGTTGGGCGGCAGAATGTTTCGACCGGGTGGCTCGTAGTGATTGTCTTCGCGCTGGTCCATCGGGGTCCCGTACGGGATGGGCGGCCCGCGCCACGGGTTGCTGCCGATCGGGACGTAGCCGCGCGGGTCGCGGCAGAGCTGGATGGTCGGCGCCCGCTTGCCGGGGAACTCCTGGCACGGGTAGTTGCGTGCACCGCGCACCACGGAGGGATCGTTCTGGGCCGTCTTGCAGTACAGGTCGGTGGGCAGGTCGCGCAGTGTGGTGTCGGCGGGTGACCTGATCAGCGGGGCCGGAATGAAGCCGGTGGAGCAGGGCGGCGGATCGCCCAGGTCGACCTTGAAGTCGAGCTTGGCGCCCTCGTCGGCGGGCAGCCCGCCACCGACGGTGTTCAGCGCCGCCAGCAGGGCCGGGAAGATCACCAGCGCCTGTTCGATGGACTTGCGATAGATCACGCCGATTCGGCCGAGGTTGGCCAGGTTGGCGGCCAGCATCGGGAACGTCGGCCGGATGCCGTCGAACGTGGTGTTCGCCGCCTCCGTCGCGCCAGGCACCGTCTGCAGCACGCTGCGAAGCTGTGGATCGGCGTTGGCGGCCTCGGTGGTGAAGCGGGCCAGCCCGTCGGCAAGCGACTTGACGTCGTCGCCGCTGCGGATCTGCGCGTCCAGGAACGGCCCGACCTGGTCGATCAGCTGTGTGGTCTGCCCGTAGTTGGCGTTGGCCTCGTCCACCAGCGCGCGCGACGACTGGATCAGCCGCGACAGCTCCGGTCCTGACCCGTTGAACGCCTTGAACGTCTCGCGCAGCAGGTCCTGAATCCGGCTGTTCCCGATGCTGCTGACCAGCGCATCGGCCTGGGTCAGCAGCCCGGCGATGTCCTGACCGATCGCGGTGTGGTCGACGCCGATGTCCGAGCCGTCGCGAAGCATGGCGTTCGCGGGGTCGGACGGTGGCACCAGGTCCACGTACTGTTCGCCGACGGCCGAGACGCTCTTCACCGTTGCCGTGACGTTCTGGGGGACGGGGGTGTCGCTGTTGAGCCGCATGCCCGCCACGACGCCGTCCTTGGACAGGCTCACCGACTCGACCCGCCCGATGGTCACGCCCCGGTAGGTGACGTTCGCGTTCTCGTAGAGGCCGCCGCCCGCAACGAAGTTCGCGGTGATCTTGTAGGAGCCGATGCCGACCGCGGCAGGCACATGCAGATAGAACGCCGAGATGGCGCCGACACAGACCACGGTGACCACCGCGAAGATCGACAGTTGCAGGCGAGTCAGCCGGTCCAGCATTACGGCGCCTCCTCGTGCTGCGTAGCCGATCCCGGCGGGATCTTGAACGGATCGGCCGCCTGGCCGGACAGGTTCGCCATGGCTCCGGTGAGGAAGTCCGGCGGGTTGATGACCTCGTCGAGGTGCTTCATGTTCGGATCGAAGCCCTTCGAGGTGGTCAATATGGATTCACCGAGGCGCCGGACCGTCAGGTCGAACGTGACGAACACGTTGAGGTAGTCACCGCGCACCGCGTTGCGCAGGTACTTGTAATGGAACGGGAACGTCGGCAGGAATTCGAGATCCTTGATTAGGAAGTCGGCATTGTCGTTGAGCGCCTTGATCACCGGATAGAGATCTTTGAAGTCGGCGGCGAAGTCGCTCTTGGTCTCCGACAGCACGTGCGACGCGACGCCGGCGAAGGTGCGCAACGCGGTGAACGTGTCGACGATGTTGGCGCGGTTGTCGTTGAGCACCTTCAACGCGGCCGGCAGCGAGTCCAAGGCCCGGCCCAGGCTGTCCTTGCCGCGGGCAAGGATGCCCGCGAAGCGGTCCAGCCCGTCGGCGGCGGCGATGATGTCGGTCGTCTGCTGGTCCAGGGCGCCGGTCAGCTCGGCGAGCCGGGGAATCAAGTCGGCAAAGCTTCCCGCCCGTCCGACGACGGCAGCGTACGCCTCGTTGGTGATGTCCTGCAGCGCACCCAGATTGCCCTTGTTCACCACCACGCCCAGCGAGGACAGCACTTCTTCGGTGGTTGGGTAGCGACCGGTCCGGCTCAGCGGGATGTTCGAGCCCTCTTTGAGCCTGCCCTCTCCCGACTGGTCCACCGGCGGGATCAGTTCCATGTGCTGGGAGCCGAGTAGCGACGTCTGCGCGACGGTCGCCGACGAGTTCTCCGGGAGGTTGACGTTCCCGTCCAAGGACAGCTTCACCGCCGCGAAGAACGTCCCGTCGGGCCGTTGCACCGCTTCGATGCCCGACACACTGCCGACGGTGACGTCGTCGATCATCACCGGGGAGTTCTGCGGCAACGTCGCGACATCGGGCAGTTCGACGGTGATGGTGTACGACCCACTGCCGTGGCCGGAGGTGCCGGGCATGTCCAGCGAGTTCAGGCCGCCGAACTGGCAGCCGGCCAGCAACAGCACCCCCGAACTGAGCACCAGGCCGCGTCGGCTCAGCGCAGAGATGCCAGTGCGAGCACTGATCGGCGTCATCCGCCCGCTCCTTCCGCAGGCAGCAGTGGAGCGTTGGGCGGGGCGGGCGCCGGACCTGGCGGCGCGCCCATCGGCGCCGGTCCTGGCGCAGGCCCGGCAGGCGAGACCTGGCCGACGACGGCCGGCGGCGGCAGGATCAGATCGCTGAGGTTGCCGTCCGGCCCCGAGGTCGGGGGCGTAACGCCGGGCGCGGGCTGCCACTGCAGGTACGGCACCGGGGTCTGCGCCTTCGCCTCGGTCTCCGGGGTGTCGTAGGTGATCTGGCCCTTGTAGGCGGTGATGCTGTTGATCGGGTGGAACAGAAGCGGCGGGAAGTTCATCGCGATCCGCTTGAACACCGGACCCATCCGCTGCCTGCAGATCTCGGCGCGCTTGTAGTTGTCGGGTGACGCGCCGACGTCGAACGTGCCGCCGCAGATGAACTGCACCGGGTTGCCGAAGTTCGGCAGCGACAGCAGGCCACCGACCGTGCCCTGGGCGGGGTTGTAGATGTTGTAGAAGTTCGCCAACCCGTTCGGCGTGATGTGCAGGACCTGCTCGATGTCGTCACTGTGATCGGTGAGGATCTTGGTGAAGTCGGCGAGCTTGCCGACCGACGCGATCAGGGCCTCGTTGTTCTGGTTGAGGAAGCCCTTCACGTCCGACAATGCCTGATTCAGCGTGCCCAGCGTGGCGTCGAGATCCTTTGAGCTGTCGGCCAATACCTGGGACACCGATGCGACGTGGTTGGAGAACTGCACGATCTGCTCGTTGCTGTTGGACAGCGCGTTCACCAGCACCTGCAGGTTGCGCACGGTGCCGAACAGATCGGTACGCGAGTCACCGAGCCGACCCGCGGTCTGGGAGAGCTCGCGCAGCGCCTTGCGGAACGAGTCGCCGTTGCCGTCGAACGTGTCCGCTGCCTGGTTCACGAACGCGCTGAGCGGTCCCTGCATCGAGCCTTGCTGCGGCCCCAACTGGGCGCTGAGCTGGGTGAGCTGTTCCTTGACCTCGTCCCACTCCACGGGAACGCCGGTACGGTCCAGCCCGATCTCGGCGCCGTCGGCCAGCACGGGGCCGCCGGTGTAGGCCGGGGTGAACTGAACGAACCTGGCCGACACCAGGTTCGGGGCGATGACGATGGCTCGCGCGTCGGCGGGCAACTTCACGTCGTTACGCACCGTCATGGTGACCTGGACGTCGGAGGCGCGTGGCTTGATCGAGTCGATGGTGCCGACGGGCACGCCGACCACGCTGACGGAGTCGCCCGGGTACAGGCCGACCGCCGACGGGAAGTACGCGACCACCTTGTTGCCGCCCCGCGTCGGCCACACCGTGTACACACCACCGGCCAGCACCGCCACCAGAAGGGCGGCCAGCGCGATCCGCAGCCAGCGGGTGCGACCCGGGTTCGAATTCTCTTGTGTCATGGCGACTTCGGCCTGATGATCATGCGCTCGGAGATGAACCCGCGCAGGTAGTCGGCCAGGCTGTCGGGCAGCTTGCCCGGCTGGAAGTACGTGTCGAGCAGGACTTCCGCGAGGCTGGCGGGCGGCAGACCGTACAGGTTGATCTGGAAGCCGGGGCCGGAGCCGACCACCTCGCCGAGCGCGGTCGCGTACGGCGGCAGCCTGCGCAGCGCCTCGCCGATGTGCGCGCGCCGCTCGAGCAGGTTGTCCATCACGGCGTTGAGCTTCTGCAGCGCCGGACCGATCTCGCGCCGGTTGTCCCCGACGAAGCCGGAGAGCTGGCGCGACACGTCGTCGATGCCTCCGATCAGGTTGCTCAGCGCCTGGCGGCGTTCATCGAGCGCGGCGAACAGCAGATTGCCGTCGGTGACCAACTGGTTCACCTGCCCGGCCCGCTGCGCCAGGGTGTCGGACACCCGCTTGGCATGGGCGAGCAGCTGTTTCAGCGCCTCGTCGCGCTTGTTGAGACTGCGCGACAGGTTCGCGACGCCGTCGAGCGCGCCGCGCAGTTGCGGGGTTGCCTCGCGCAACGTGTCGGTGAGCGTCTGCAGCGCCTGCTCGAACTTCGGCTTGTCCAGCTCGCTGGCGTTCCCGCCGAGATCCTGCAGAGCGGTGTTGAGTGTGTACGGAGTGGTGGTGCGGCCCAACGGAATCGTCGTCGAACTGCCGGTGCCACCGGGCGTCACGGCCAGCGACTTCTGACCGAGCACGGTGTCGGTCTTGATCGCCACCAGCGACTGGTCGCCCACCTTGATGTCGCGGTCGACGGTGAACGTCACCTTGGCGGCGTCGCCTGCCAACTCCACCGACGACACCTGCCCGACCTTGATCCCGGATACGGCGACGTCGTTGCCGGGCGAGATGCCGCCCGCGTCGGTGAAGTACGCCTCGTAGTCCTTGCCCTGCGGCCAGAACGGGAGCTTGGTGTAGCCGAACGACACCAGGACCAGGCACGCCACCAGGACGATGCCGAAGATCCCGGTGCGAGTCGGGTTGCCGCTGTCCGGCCTAGCCATTGTCCGAGCACCTCCCCTTGGACGGATCCGGCGGACCACCGAACGGGATGAGGATGTCGCTGCCCGCGGGGCCGTTGATCTTCATCCGGATCGAGCAGTAGTAGATGTTGAAGAACGAGCCGTACGCGCCGAGCGCGTTGAGCCGCAGATAGTTCTCCGCGAGCGGTTCGATCAC
>JAVRPF010000378.1:0-4343 GCA_032162385.1 Mycobacterium sp. | reverse complement strand
CGCAGACGCACCTGCGAGGGGAGCGCCACCTCAGATCGCTGCTGACGCCTCTGGCGCCGAGCTCGCCGCGGCGCTTGCACCAGCGTTCCCCAACCAGCTCGACCAGCTCAAGGAGATCGGGACGCTGTTAGACACGCAACCGCAGGATCCGGCCGCTCTGACCCGCTTCCACGAGTTGGCCGGCGGCCTGGTCACGACACCGAATCCCGGTGGTCCTGAGGATGCCGGTATGGAGGCCGTTAAGACCGGTAACACGGCCGCAGTGTTCGGGCACGCCGCCGCGATGTCCAAGATGCCCGCTAACAATGCAGAGGGGATGTTCAACCCGTTCAGCGCCCTGTGGAACGGCGCCCGGGAGGTGCTGCGGACGCTTAGCTACTACGAAATGAAAAACAGGGCGGGTGTCATCGGCAAGCAGGGCCTCGGTCCACTGCTGGCCGGGCTCAGCAGACCCAACGGACAGCGGCCTCGGGAGCATCTGATGGGGCACAGCTTCGGCGCCCGTCTGGTGGCGAGCTCTCTCGCTGGGCTCCCAGACGGCATGACGGGCACAGCGAGCCCCGTGAAGTCCTTGATGCTCGTCCAGGGGGCTTTCTCACACTTCGCCTTCGCCGACCGTCTGCCAATGGACCCCACCACGGTCGGTGCGCTGGCCACGGTGAAGAATCGCGTTGATGGACCGTTGCTGGCCACGTATAGCCTCGCCGATCGGGCCGTCGGCTGGTGGTACCCGACAGCGAGCATGCTCAGCCATTCCAACAGCGAATCGGCCACCGATCTCACCTACGAGTGGGGCGGCATGGGCCACGACGGCTACCAGCAAGACGGCGTCACCGACGTCGTCTTGCAGCCGCAGGGAACCCCCTACAACTTCGAGACCGGCAGCTTCTACCGGCTGGACTCCAACGCCGTCATAAAGGCAATTCAGTCAGCGTTTTCCGGGGCCCACAGCGACATTGTTCACCCCGAGGTGGTCTGGGCCGCGGTGTGCGGCGCCCGCCGGAACTCGCAGGCGTAGCAGCTGTGCGCGGTTTGAGGGCATTCGCAGTTTAGCGGGGGCTCGGCATGCCGCTTGTCCTCGCGGTCGGGCGGGATGTGGGCCATGTTGCGCGGTTGGTAGTTGTCGGTGGTGGTGCGGCACCAACCGCCAATAGAGCGCCCTTCACGTCCAGAAACCCGGTGAGCCGAGAGGTTCACGCCGCACTCGTCCACACCCATTCTCAGCACGGTTACCTTCCTTGCTGAGAAAACCTCATTCACCGGCCGCCGTCATTGGCGGGGAGCGGCAGTCAGCCGCTCGCGAGCCGCCCAGGCAGGGCCCGCGCAGTGACCGCACGCCCGATCTTCTCCGCGCCACGGTCCCGGCGTGTGGGGCAGCCCTCGCCAACCGCGCGCCGCGGCGCGACCCAACCCGTGCTCCGACGAGGAACGCGCTGAGAACGGGAACCGGCCTGGGCTCCGAGTCGCCCGTCCCGGGCAGGCTCCCGTGCCGGTGCTGGCGACGAATCGTGACGTCACCGTCTGGGCGGTTGTGGGTGCCCCGCGCTACGCCTCCACGCCCGCGACCCAACCCGCCCACGCACAACCGACAAGATCACATATTGACTTGCCGGGGCCCTGGCTCACTACCAGCAACCAAGAAGCGGCCGGCGCGTAAATCGTTAGCACTCTACAGCTACGAGCCCTACCCTAACCTCTCGTGAAGGCTTTCGCATTCCTCGATGCCGATCTCGTGCTTCAGGGCGGGGCTGTCAAAGGTATTGCCCTGACCGGCGCTGTCCTGGAGTTCATGAAGACCTATCATTTCCGCCGGATCGCTGGCACCTCCGCCGGGTCGATCGTCGGCGCACTGGTCGCGGCCGGGTTCACCCCCGACGAGCTGACCGCCGCGACGAACAAGCTGGCGTACGACCGCCTCCCTAGACCGGCGGATCCCGGTGCCGGTCCTCAGCGAGAGCCTGTCCCGCTGGCTGGTGCGGATCGAAACTTCGGGCGCGGGGTGGTCAACTTCGGCATCAGCGCGCCGGGCCGGGAAGCGCTGTGCGACCGGGGCAGCGAGGCCGCCAAGGCGTTCCTCGCCACGTGGCAGTCGTCACTGCCCGGTGCCCGGGAATAGGGAGGGTCAGAGGACCATGCAGGTCTACGAAGCCATCGTAGCCGGGCTCGAGAGTGCGGGGGTCGAGACTGCGTTCGGGGGCAACGGTGAGAACATCGCCAGCCTGACCGTGGCGCTGGCCAAGTCCAAGAAAATCCGCCCGATCATGACCCGCCACGAGCAGGCGGCATCGTTCATGGCCTGCGGTTACGCGATGTTCACCAACAAACTCGGAGTCTGCTTCGCCACTGTCGGGCCTGGTGCCTTCAACCTGATCTCCGGTCTGGCCGTGGCGCTGTCGGACTCCTATCCCGTGCTAGCCATCACCGGGTACGTCGCCCTCGACTGGGGGGGCAAGGGCGCGGTGAACGACACTTCGGGGCTCAACCGGACCCCGGACTCGCAGGCGATGTTCGCGGCCACCACCAAGAAGTCGTACCTCCTCACCGACGTGGCCGACACCTGCGACGTGCTCGAGGAGGCGATAAACGTCGCGCTCGAGGGCCGCCCGGGACCGGTGCACCTGCACGTGCCGCAGAACCTCACCTACCGCGGGGTCAACGTCGAAACCTATCACGACCTGACCATCCGCGTCGCCCCCGTCGAGCCGGACCTGGCGAAGGTCGAGGAGATCGCCGGAGCCCTCGCTGGCGCCCTCGGTGACGGCAAGCGCATCGTGCTGCTCAGCGGGTTCGGCTGCATCCGCAGTCACGCCGAGGACGAGATCAAGACGTTCGCCGAGCGGTTCCAGATCCCCGTCATCACAACCCTGGACGGCAAGGGAGTCATCGCCGAGACCCACCCGCTGGCCTTCGGCGTGTTCAACGAAGGCGGCCACGCGTCCGCGTGGAAGATCTTTGAACACGCGGATGTGGTGCTCGCCATCGGCAACTCGTTCAGCCAGCACGCCACGTTCAACTTGCGCGACGACCTCTTCGACGGCAAGAAACTGCTGCAGGTCAACATCTCCGAGTCCGAGCTGGGCAAGAAGTACCCACTCGACCACGCCCTCGTGTCCGACGCCCGCCTGGGCATGGCCGCCATCACCGCGTCACTCACGACCAAGGTCGGCCACCAGCCGGTGCGCGAGGGCGACGATAAGCGCTACGAGAGGCGCTGGATCCCGCACGTCACCGGCGACATCCACCCCGGTCAGCTCGCACAGTCGATCGGGCGGATGCTGCCGGACAACGGCGTGATCCTCGCCGACGCCGGCGCTCATTTGGCCTGGCTCGGTTACTACATTGAGCTTGAGGAGGGACAGAACTACCGCAAGACCGGGGCCTACGGGCCGATGTCAGGCAATGTCAATGGCGCGATCGGGGTCAAGCTCTCCCAGCCCGATCGCACCGTCGTCGTGGGCTGCGGCGACGGCTGCTACTCCATGGCGGGCTTCGAACTCATGACCGCCGTGCAGAACGACGTGCCGGTCATCTGGGTCATCTTCAACGACCATGAATACAAGCTCATCAAGCTCTACCAGTACGCCACCTACGGCACCGACGGCCTCGTCGAGTTCATGAACCCCGACTTCGCGGCATACGCGAGGGCCTGCGGCGCGGACGGTTTCCATGTCGACACGATCGAGGATTTCGAGAAGGCCTTCTCCACGGCCCTCACATCGGGACGCCCTACCGTCATCGACGCCCAGATCACCCGCTGGGCTGTGCCGCACTACAGCTCCTCACCCAAGGGCATGGTCGCCGGGGTCGTGGAGATGCTCGAGGAGCGATTCCGCCACCACAAGACACCGAGAGGGCACTGACATGCGCGTCTACGAAGCCATTGTCAATGGGCTTGAGGGCATCGGCGTGGAGGCCGCCTTTGGCGGCGCCGGGGAGAACGCCGCCGGGCTCATGGTGGCCCTGAAGCACTCGAAGAAGATTCGGCCGATCATCACCCGCCACGAGCAGGCCGCTTCGTTTGCGGCCTGCGGCTACGCGATGTACACCGACAAGCTGGGCTTCTGCTTCGCAACCGCAGGACCGGGGGCGTTCAACCTGTTCTCCGGGCTAGCTGTGGCGATGTCCGACTCGTACCCCGTGCTCGCGGTGTCCGGCTACTCTGCCGTCGAGTGGGCCGGGCGGGGCTCGCTCAACGAGACCTCCGGGCTCAACCGCACCCCGAACTCGCAGGCGATGTTCGCGGCCACCACTAAGAAGTCGTACCTGCTCACCCGCGCCGCAGATACGTGCGACGTCCTGGAGCACGCCATCAACCTCGCTTTCGAGGGCCGTCCCGGGCCGGT
>JAVRPF010000377.1:0-2860 GCA_032162385.1 Mycobacterium sp. | reverse complement strand
TTTCAGCCGTTCCTGCAACCACACCGTCGGCATCGTCCCGAAGAACAGCCAGCGGTCGGCGTCAGCCTGCCAATGCCACAGCGTCGGCCGACCGATCAGCGTTGCCGCTCCCCGGCTCACATCGTAGGCGAGCAACACCAACGCGAACGGCAGCCAGTCGCGAATGACGTACAGCATGCGGCGGCCCTGGCCGATGCTGGCGGCCAGCAGACCCGTCGCGATGTAGAGCAACAGCAGCTCGCGGTCGAACGCGAACCCGTCGGTCACCGTCCGGTAGATCACGGCGGCGGCCCATGCGGCGATCGCCACCCACCGCACGATCTTCAGCCGGCGCTCACGGCTCGAGACGGGGTCCTCAGCGCACGTCAATGCAATTGACGGTTGCTCGTCAATCGCGGACACATAAGCCTCTCGGTACCGGGAGGTGGTTCCCGGCGATCAGCCTAGTTAACCGCGGCGCCAGCTGAGGTTTGGAGGCCGTTCATTTTAACCGAATCGTGTTCAGCCGACGTTCTCGCGCAGGAAGGCGATGTCGTCCTTGCGGCCCTCGTCGGCGGTCTCGCAGATCACCGGCGCACCGGCTGCCTTGACCACCGCCACCAGCAGCTGCGGGTCGATCTGGCCGGTGCCGAAGTTGGTGTGGCGGTCGGCGCCCGAGCCCGCGGCGTCCCTCGAATCGTTGCAGTGCACGAGGTCGATGCGGCCGGTGATGGCCTTGATGCGCTCGACGGCGTCGATCAGTGCCTCGCCGGCCGCCCAGGCGTGGCAGGTGTCCAGGCAGAAACCGATGCCCATGTCGCCGATGTGGTCCCAGAGTCGGGCGATGGTGTCGAAGTGGCGAGCCATCGCGTGGTCACCACCGGCGGTGTTCTCCAGGTACACGGGCACGTCGGTCTTCAGACTGTCCAGCGCCTTGACCCACCGCTCGAACCCGGCCTCCATGTCCTTGTCGTCGGCGTGGCCGCCGTGCACGATCACCGCGGTGGCGCCGACCCCGGTCGCCGCGTCGCAGGTGTCCTGCAGGATCTTCCGCGACGGGATGCGCACCCGGTTGTTGGCCGACGCCACGTTGATCAGGTACGGCGCGTGCACGTAGAGCGGCACGGTCGACGCCCGCAAGGTCTGCGCATCATCGCGCGGCTTCGGCTTCTTCCAGCTCTGCGGGTCGCCGAGGAAGAACTGCACGACCTCGGCGCCGTCCGCGTCGGCGGCAGCGAGCGGGTCTTCGGAATGAACATGCGAACCAATCAGCACGGAGCTCAGTCTATGCGTCCGGTCCGACAGCCCTAGATGCGCGAGCAGACGTAAACCTGTCCAAATGTCGCGGATCTTGGGCAGGTTTGCTGGAGCCGCTTGCGGACTGCTCACCCGGCCAGTGGGGCAAGCTCGAGGTGGTGGAAGATTCGGCCGACCAGCTCGAGCGGCGCCCGTCGGATGTCGTCGACCACCATCGGGATCACCGTCCAGCCGCATTCCTGTAGCCGGGCGGTCTTCATCCGGTCGTGCTTGAAAGCGTCGGGGTTCGCATGCCATTCCTCACTGTCGTATTCCGCGATCACCTTCGCGTCTGGCCACGCGAAGTCGACCCGCCACAACCGGCCATGACGGTCGACGATCTCGTACTGCAGCTCTGGGAGCGGCAGGCCACCGTCGATGAAGACGAGGCGCGCTTCGCTCTCCATCGGCGACTCTGCGCGAGGATCGGCGAACGCGAGGAGCTCTCGAACACTGACGATGCCCCGTCGGCCCTTCTGGTCCGCCACGGCCTCCGCCAATTCAGCGGCCGTGCAGGCGCCGGAGCGCAACGCACAGCATCGAGGGTCGCCAAACAGCGCGGGCGCCGAAGTGTCCGTGCGACTTCTACCGCGGTCCAGGCTGGCGCCGTGGCAAGCCTGCCCCGCACTCGCCGCAGCCGCCCTCCGGTGCGCTGGTGCACCATCAAGTCAACGTTGGGCCGCATCCGGACGCCGGGATCGAGGACGTGAATCCGACGATCTCTCTCGGTATCGAAGCCGTACAGATCCGCCGCGGTGCTCATGCACGCGACGATCGTGGTGCCCGACACCAGTTCCAGTGCGCGGAGCCGACACATGGGGTCTGGCGGGCTCTGCGCGTATACGCCGTGCCAGACCCGAAGGATTCTTCGGTCGCGAATTCGCCGAACGAGTGTCCGATACGACATCACCGCGAGGAGCTGTTGCGTGGTCACGACGCCACCGTGTACGGCGAAGACTTCGTCGAGCGACATGCCTTCGATGCTCTATCGCGGCGGCAGCTTCGCGAAATAAGTGGGCTGACGGGCTGTGGATAGCGCGGCCACCAGACGTAAAAGTGCCCCAAATCCTTGGATTTGGGGCACTTTGCGTCTGCTCGCGCAGAGAGCCGGACTAGCGGTAGTCGCTGAAGCCGTAGTCGTCCAGCGGCACCGCGACTCCTGATGCCTGGCCGAAGTCGGGGCTGTAGTACTGATCCTCGTACGACGGGATCGTGTACGCCGCGGCCCGAGCCTCCTCGGTCGGTTGCACCTGGATGTCGCGGTAGCGGGCGATACCCGTACCAGCCGGGATCAGCTTGCCGATGATCACGTTCTCCTTCAGACCATTCAGCCGGTCGCTGCGGCAGTTGATCGCCGCATCGGTCAGCACGCGAGTGGTCTCCTGGAACGACGCCGCCGACAACCACGAATCCGTGGCCAACGACGCCTTCGTGATGCCCATCAGCACCGGACGTCCGGCAGCGGGCTCGGCACCCTCTGCCACGACGCGACGGTTCTCGGCCTCGAACTCGCCGCGCTCGGTCAGCGAGCCGGGCAGGAACTCCGTCGCGCCCGAATCGATGATCGTGACGCGCCGCAGCATCT
>JAVRPF010000376.1:0-4098 GCA_032162385.1 Mycobacterium sp. | reverse complement strand
CGACCAGATGGCGTGGTGGTGGTACTTGCAGGAACGCCACCACCAGGTCGATCGCCGCCTCCAGTCGCTCGACGCCCCACCTGCCGGACAACGCCGCCGACATCGCGGTGTTGAACCGGCGGTATTCGCGCTTGCCAAGCGCGTCGATCAGCTCGTCCTTGGATACGAAGTAGCGGTACAGGGTTGGCCGCGCGAGGCCAGCCAACTTCGCCACCTGAGTCAGCGACAGCCTGCGCGCGCCGTACTGCAGGACGAGGCGCTGAGCCGCATCGAGGATGCGGTCAGCGGGATCCAGACGCTCCGCGGCCGTCATTTCACCGCCGGCCGAGTTCGCGCAGCCACGGAATCAGAAGGCCGAAACCGTCATCCAGGCTCATCGGCGCGTAGCCAAGCCGGCGGCTGGTTGGGTTGTCCGCCGACCTCGGTGGACGTACGTCGCTGGCCGCCGCCGCGGCGATCGCCATCAACGTGGGGCCAAACGCCGCGTCAATGCCTCTGGATCGGAGCGGTAGTCGAGATCCTCGACCCGATGGTCGATCCCGGCGATCTCACATGCGCGATTGCACCCCGCGGCTACCCACGTCACCGGAAACGAAAGGTAGCGCGTGAGCCGGCCGCGCATCCCGGCGAGCAGCACCCGGTTGAAACTGGTGCGGTGCAGCGCGCGCCGGGCGACCAGGTCAGGGCCGTAGATCGCGCCGGGGTGACACGTCAGCACGTCTTCGCCGGCGTCGGCGCGAACGTGCGCTTCGCGGAACGCGGCGAGTTTGGTGACCGCATAGGGATCATCGGGCGGATCGTCGAGTACCGGCGCGTCCTCGAACGGCGCGGCAGTGGTGAGATCGATGAAGGTGGCGGTGCTCAGCGCGACCACTCGCCGCATCCCGTGCGATTTCGCGGCGTCGAGAACGTTCGTCGTGCCGATCGCCGTCAGCGCCGCCGCATCGGCGGGGTGGCGGACGAGCGCCCGCACGGCGTCGCCCCGCTCGATCAACTGCTCGCAGACGTTGGCACCAGTGAGGCCGGTGCCTCCGGCGACAACGATGACGTCAGTCATTCCCATTCCTTAGCATCTCAGTCATTACGACCGTTACGTTACTTGTAATATTTGTAATCTAGCGCCTATATTCTCATCATGTCGATAGCTCCCTCCGACGTGCTTCTGACCGACCGCGTGGCCGTGGTGACCGGTGGCGGCGCAGGCATCGGTCGCGGCATCGCCACGGGCCTGGTCGCCTTCGGTGCCAGGGTTGCCGTGTGGGAACGCGATCCGTCGACGTGCGCTTCCGCCGCTGACGAGATCGGCGCGCTCGGCATCGCCACCGACGTCCGCGACAGCGCCCAGGTCGACGCGGCGCTGGCGCAGCCCGTCGCCGCGCTGGGACCGGTGACGATCCTGGTGAACAACGCAGGCGGCGTCTTTCACTCCTCGATCCTCGACACCAGTGAAAACGGTTGGGATGCCCTGTGCAAGTCGAACCTGCGGCACGTTCTGCTGTGCACGCAACGGGTGGCACGCGGCCTCGTCGAGGCGGGACTGCCCGGCAGCGTCATCAGCGTCACGTCGATCGAAGGCGTCAGAGCGGCACCGGGCTACGCGGCATACGCTGCGGCCAAGGCCGGGGTGATCAACTACACCAAGACTGCGGCCCTCGAACTGGCCCCCCCACCGCATCCGGGTGAACGCACTGGCGCCCGACATCACCCTCACCGAGGGCATGATGCAGGTCGCACCGCCAGGCGCTCAACAGCGATTCGGCTACACCGTGCCCATGGGCCGCGCCGGACATGTCGACGAGATGGCACGCGCCGCAGTGTTCCTGGCCTCGGAGATGTCGAGTTACATCACCGGTCAGACGATCCACGTGGACGGCGGAACCCACGCCGCGTCCGGCTGGTATCACCACCCCGAGACGGGCGACTACTCGCTCGGTCCGACCGGCTGACGCTCACGGCGGTGCCGACTCAGACGAAGTCCGATCCCCCATCGACGTTGACGGTCGCGCCGGTGACGTAGCCGTTGCGCCGGGACACCAGATAGGTCGTGATGGAGGCGATCTCCTCCGGCAGTCCCGCCCTGCCGAGATCGCAGGGCTGGTGGAAGTGCTTCTCGATCCATCGCATGACGTGTTCCGGGTCGGCCGCGCCCAGACCCTCGTCGGCGAGAACATCTTCAGATTCTCGGTGAAACTTGCCGTCACGATGGTCCCCGGACACACGCAGTTGACCAGAATGCCGCCCTGGCAAGGCTTTTCGACAGGTTCTTGGTTACACTGCTCAGCGCCGCCTTCGACGCGGTGTAGGCGACGATCCGCGGGTTCTGGCGCTGGATCGAATGTGCGGACAGCGTCACAATGCGTGCCCAGCCCGCGGCCCGAAGCATCGGCAACGCGGCGCGGATGGACCGCACCCCCGACATGGTGCCCAACGTGAAGGCGGCCTCCCATTGCGCGTCGTCCATGTCCTCGAAGTAGCCGTCGCCCGGACCGATCGTGTGGACGAGGCTGTTCAGCTCGCCCCATCGCTGCGACACGGCGGCGAAGCCGGCGGCGATGGAGTCGGCGTCGCTCATGTCGACGCTGATGCCGACCGCATCAGGCGCCCCCGCGGACAGCAGCGATTCGACGGCGGAGCCGAGAGCGGTCTGGTTCCTGGTCTGCGCCTCCAAGGACATCTGGCGAAGACTGCGAGCTCAGCTCATTCATGGGAATCGGCGCGATGCGTGGCATGACCCGACGCCAGACCTGGTGCCGATCGACTCCGGCGTTCGCCTACCCGCTGTTCCGCAACGCGGTGGCCAACCCACTCATGGTGAGCAGGATGCCACGCTGGACCAGTTCCTCGGTGTCGCCGGAGCGATAGCGCCGCAGCAACTCGACCTGCAGGTGGTTCAACGGCTCGAGGTACGGAAACCGGTTGAACACCGAACGGGCCAGCGCCGGGTTGTCGGCCAGTAGGTCCTCGTGGCCGGTGATCAGCTTGTGCATCCGCAGGGTCCGCTGGTACTCGGCGACGATCTTGTCGAACACCCTGTGCCGCAGCGATTCATCGTCGACCAGCTCGGCGTACCGTGCGGCCAGACCCATGTCGGCCTTGGCCAGCACCTGCGCCATGTTGGACAGCACGGTCCGGAAGAACGGCCACCGCTCGTAGAGGTCCTGCAGTACCTCGAGGCGGGCCTCTGACGTTTCCGGGCCTGCCGCGACCCAGTCCTCGAACGCCGTCCCGGTGCCGTACCACCCGGGCAGCATGACGCGGGACTGGCTCCAGGCCAGCACCCACGGAATGGCCCGCAGATCGGCGATCGAGGTGGTCGGCTTGCGGGAGGCGGGGCGGCTGCCGATGTTCAGCGCGCCGATCTCGCTGACCGGCGTAGATTCCTTGAAGTACTCGACGAAACCCGGTGTCTCGTGCACCAGTTCGCCGTACGCCTTCTGTGCCCTGGCGGCCAGGTCGTCGAGCACCTCGTATGCGGGGCCGGCCTCGTCGCCAAGGCCCTCGACGTCGAGCAGCGTCGACTCCAGCGTCGCCGCCAGCAGCGTCTCCAGGTTGCGGTGTGCCGTCCGCGGCTCGGCGTACTTGGCGGCGATCACCTCACCTTGCTCGGTGATGCGCAGCGACCCCTTCACCGCTCCGGGCGGCTGCGCGAGGATGGCGTCGTAGCTGGGCCCACCGCCGCGACCGACGGTGCCGCCACGACCGTGGAAGAGCCGCAACCGGATTCCCGTCTTTCGGGCCGATTCCACCAGATCCAGCTCGGCACGGTACAGCGCCCAGTTCGCTGCGAGGTAACCGCCGTCCTTGTTGGAGTCGGAGTAGCCGAGCATGACCTCTTGGTGCTCACCGCGAGCGTGCACCACCGCGCGGTACAGCGGAAGGTCCAGTACCGCTTCGAGAATCGCCGATCCACGCTGTAGGTCGTTGATGGTCTCGAAGAGTGGCACTATCCCGACCGGGCTGTACGCCTCGCCGTTCGACGCATCGAGCAGGCCGGCCTCCTTCAGCAGGATCGCCGCCTCGAGCATGTCCGACACCGACTGGCACATGGAGATGATGTAGTTGGGTACCGCGTTGGGCCCGAACACCTTCACCGCGCGG
>JAVRPF010000375.1:0-11617 GCA_032162385.1 Mycobacterium sp. | reverse complement strand
CACCAATTCGGCGTGCGTCGCCTCGGTGTCCATGTGCTCGTAGTAGTTGTAGTTGTCGCGGATGCGGTCGATGGCCTTCTCCAGTGCGGGCTCCACCTTCGCCGGCAACGGCCGGATCGCAACCCGGGACACATGGGCGCGGACCAAGTCGCGGGCCTCGGTGGAATCATCCGCAATGGCGGTCGGCGTCCACAGCACGATGTGCAGGTCCGCGAGGGTGCGCCCGCTTTCCCTGGCGCCGGCTTCGATCGTTGCCAGCGCTGCCTCGATGAAGTGCGGTGCCGTACCGACCAGGACGATCACCCCGTCGGCGATGCGCCCCGACATTCGCAGGATCTTCGGCGCGGACGCAGCGATGTAGATGGGGATGTCCAGCGGGGCCGTCAGGTAGTTGAGGTGGTAATCGGCGCCGCTGCTGGCTTCGATGACCTTCTCGCCACGGAACAAGGTGCGCAGATCGGTCAACGACCGCTCGAGTTCTGCGAGCTTTTGTGGTGTGAGACCCATTGTGCGCAGCGAGGAGTCACCGGTGCCGATGCCGAGCGCGACCCTTCCCTGGGTGAACTCCGCCAGTGTGGCCCACGTCGATGCGAGGAGCGATGGATGACGGGTGACGGCATTGGTCACGCCGGTGCCGAAGATGATCTTCTCGGTGCCGACGGCGGCCGCGCCCATCACGGTCGACGATTCGCGCCAGATGTTCTGCGAGTCGCCGAACCAGACGTTGTCGTAGCCCAGCGACTCACACACCCGGACGTACTCACACATCTTCCCAACCGGCTCGGTGGGAAAGAGTCCGACTCCCTTGCTCAGCATGATCGCGATCCTTAACGTGCTTGTTGGATAGAATATCCAATTGTAAGCTGGGTTTCTCAACCGCACCAGCCGAGACGAGAGGAAAACCGTGCAACTCGTCAACGACTTCGTTGTCGACGCCCCGCTGGAGACCGCGTGGTCAGTGCTCAGCGACGTGCCGCGGGTCGTCGAATGCATCCCCGGTGCGCAGCTCGAGAGCAGCAGTGGCGACGACTATCACGCCAGCGTGACGGTCAAGGTCGGCCCCGTCGGGCTGACCCTGACCGGAACAGCCACCATTGTGAGCCGCGACGACGACGGGCACCGGATGGTGGTACGCGGGACCGGTCGCGATCGCAAGGGCAATGGTTCGGTGGAGGCGACGGTCACCGTGGTGGCCCTGGACCGTGGTGGGCAGTCGGCGGTCACCGTCACCACCGATCTAGAGCTCGGCGGCCGCATCGCGCAGTTCGGCAGTGGCGTCATCTCTCAGGTGAGCAACCGGATCCTCGGGCAGTTCGCCAACCGATTGAACGCGCGCATCGCCGGGCCTGAAGGTCTCTCCGAATCCCCCGTGCGGTCCACACCCGCCGCGGCACTGGGCGCGACCCGCATGGCCGTCACCGATGAGCGGGTCGTACTGGCACTGACGGTGCTGGCCGGCGTCGTGCTCGGGCTGGCGATCGGACGAACGGCCGAGCGCCTAAGCTGAGTCACACATCAACGGCCGCAACCAGTCCAGCTCCACGCAGGCCCCACCAGGGAGGGAGGTGACGCCGACGGCAGTGCGGGCGTGCGCGCCGCATCGTTCACCGAACACGTCGAGCAGCAGACGGGACGCGCCGTCGATCACAGCGGGATGATCGTCGAAATCACCTGCCGCGCGCACGTATCCACGCAGGTGTACCAGTGCGTTGACGTTATCCACGCCGACCGCGGCGTCGATCGCCCCGATCAGGTTGAGCGCGGCCAGCCGGGCCTGCTCCTGCGCCTGCTCGACGGAGACGTCGGTGCCGACCACGCCTGACAACCCTGCGCGGTCCGGCCGGCGGGCCGTCGTCCCGGAAACCCACAACTGGTTTCCGCACAAGCGACTTGGAAAGTAGGCGCCCTTCGGGGTGGCAGCCTCGGCAACACTGAGCCCCAGGCGAGCCAGCCGCAGGCTCGGCGTCACGACGACGATTCGGCCTGCTCCTGAGTCAGCGCCTCGGTGAGATTGTCGATGGCATGCGCGCGGTGCTCGTGATTCAAGGCCACCGCCCTTTCGACGTCGCGGGCGGCGATCGCTTCGGTCAACAGAACGTGCTCACTGTTGACCTTGCTCAAGTCCATCAGGTGCGCGTAGAGCGGACGGTAGGCGTCAGCGGTGTTGTAGAGCTGCGTGACAATGCGTTTCGTGCGCGCCATCCGACTGGCCTCGAACGACAGGAAGTGGAACCGACGGTTCGCAACGCCGACGGCGACGAGGTCGTCGGCCGCCGCACCCTTGTCCATCTCGGTCATCTGCTCGCGCATTTGCTCGACGATCTCGTCGGTGACACGAGGCATGGCATCGCGAATCAGAACCTCTTCCAAGATCGCCCGCAATCGGAAGACCTCCTGCAGTTCTTCCAGCCCCAGTTGGGCCACGCGGTAGCCACTGTGCGGCACGTAGGTGACGTGCTCCTCGGCCTCGAGGGTCTTCAGTGCTTCGCGGATCGGGATCCTGGACACGCCGTACAGCTCCACCAGATTCTCCTGCACGATCCAGCTGCCGGGCGGGAATCTGCCGCTGCTGATGTCGCGACGTACGGCCTCGGCGACGGCCTGGTGCGCCGTCTTCGGACGGACGAAGTCCGAGGGCTGTCCAGTGCCAGGCTCGGCGGCCCGGACGGTTTGGGGGCGCTGCGTAGTTCGCGGTGACATCGGCCCTCGCTTTCGCTGAGATTGGATATTCTATGCGATCACGGTTCCTGAGCGCTAACCGCCGCGCGCCTGGGAATGCCGGAAAGGGGTGCCCGTTAGTCCATCGCCAGCGGGCGGTGCTCGATGAGATCACGCACCCCGCCGGCGCCGAGCCGCTCACGGAACGCACGCACGGTGTAGCCGACCACCGTCGCATCGGTGCGCGCCCGCACGGTCGCGGCCCGCGGCATGTGGAACAACGGGCCGATCTCGCCGAAGTAATCACCCGCCGCGGCGACCTTGAGCAATTCGTCACCGCCGCCGGGCAATTCGCGCATGATCTCGACCTCGCCATCGGATACGACATAGATCAGGTCGCCCATCGTGCCCTGTTCGAACAGCACCTCACCCGCCACCAGCCGCACTGTCTCGGGGGGCCGGTCCGTCGTCGCGAACTCCGGCACTAGCTCGATGACGCGGTCGGCCAACGGCAGAATCCGGCTGTCGTGTGTGGCTACCACCACCATCCGGTCACCGGAGGCTAGCTCGCGGATTATCCGCAGCACCTCTTCGACCTGAATGAAGTCCAGGTGCGCGGTTGGCTCGTCGGCCAAGACGAGGGGCGGATCGAGTGCGATCGCCCGCGCCACCGCGACGCGCTGCTGCTGGCCGCCACTCAGGTCAGCGGGCCGGTGGTTGACCCGATCCTGCAGTCCGACCCGCGTCAGCAGTTCCTCGGCCCGCTCACGCGCGACACGGCGGGGCTTGCCTGCCGCGTGCAGCGGCACCATCACGTTCTCGAGCGCAGTGAGGCTGGGCACCAGGTTGAACGCCTGAAACACGATACCCACCGTCTCGCGCCGGTACTGCGACAGCCCGCGCGCGTCGAGGGAGGTGACCTCGACGTCGCCGAACTTGATGGCGCCCGAGTTGGGTCGAAGGATGCCGCCGAGGCACGACAGTAATGTCGTCTTCCCGCAGCCGCTGGGACCCATCAGGATCACCAGTGACCCTGCGGCCACGTCGACGTTGAGGCCGCAGATGGGGCGGACCGCATATCCGCCGGTGGAGTACTCGACGACCAAGTCCTGGATGCTGAGATCGCCCACGGTTCAGGGACCTCCGAACGCCAGCGCGGGATCGACGGACACCGCGCGATGTAGGCCGCTTGCGCTGGCGACCAAGCCGATCACGACGGCGACGACGGGCAACGCGACGTAGGCCTCCGTGGCGACGATGACCTGCATCGGGAACAACGGCCCGAGCGCCATCGACAGCAAGGCACCCACCAGTGCGGCAAGGAGCGCCACCGCTATCGACTGCATCGCCAGCCCGGCCGCGATGTTTCGGGTCGGGATGCCAATCGCCTTGAACACCGCGAAGTCTCGCAGCCGCTCGAGTGCGGAGAGATAGATCACCGAACCGACGACCAACGCTGCGACGACCCACAGCAGAATGGCCACGATCGTGATCGAGTTCACCGCCACCTTCAGCGGCCGGAGCAGATCGGCGATCGCGCCTGCGCGGTCGATGGCCTCGTAGCCGGCGGGGATCTGATCGAGTGTGCCCCGAATGCCGATCGACGCGACGAGAGGTTGACCGCCGTACACCACCTGCTGTGCGCCGGCTGTGGTGAAGAAGACGTTGGGCAGGTTGGCCAGCGCGGTGGAGTTCTCCACGATGCCGACGATGCGAAGCTTGCGCGATGCGATTTCGATGTCGTCGCCCACATTGCGTCCGAGCGTGCTCGAGACCAGAACCTCGTCGGGTGTTGAGGGCGCCCGACCCTCCGAGGCGACCGGCATGCCTGGACCGCGCTCGGGTGCGCCGAACAAGTCGGCATTGCGCGTCGAATCGCCCTCGGTGACGGTGCCGCCGGCGTATGTCAGCGGTGCCGCCGCGATGACGCCCGGGATTGCGGCGATCCGCCCGAGTTCCACCGGCGCGAACGGCGTCGCCCCGACGAACGGGCCGGACGCGCCGGCCTTGACCAGGAACACGTCGACGCCCAACGCATCGACGGTCTTTTCGGCCTCCACCCGGAAGCCGTTCGCGAGCCCGGTGAGGACGAGCGTCATCGCGAAGATGATGGCAGTGCTGAGGACCGCGATGACAAATCGCCGTCTTCGCCACTGCATGTCGCGCAGCGCCGCCATCAGCATGTCCGCGACGTTACCGACGCCCACTCATACGCGGGGCATGTTTGGCTAGGTCTTGTCCTGGGCGAACCTCTCTTCCAGCGTTGAGCAGAACGCCGGCAGGTCATCAGGCTTGCGGCTCCTGAACGGTCGGACTGCGCGACGGTGCCGTCATCGCCGAAGGAGTTCTGCTCGCCGAGGACCGACCAAATCTTCTCGCTCTACAAACGATAAGGGCCGCCGCGGCGTTCGCGACGAGCTGAGCCGATGACCAACAATCGATTGACGTCATCGCGGGCGAACGCGAAGAAGTGGTCAGCTCCGCGCAGGTATCCCAGTAGCTCGATTCCGCGCACGGATGCTGAGCACATCCTGCCCGGGCGCAACGGTGACGCCTCGATCGCCGGCGAAGGTCAGCGGCGTGGTGGTGTTGGCAACCAGCGCCGGCCCCGACGCGCGGCGGGCGATGGTCGCCTGCGCGAATGTCACTGGAACAGTGCCGAATCGGTTCGACAGCCGCACCCGTGCGGTCGTGCCGCCGAACGTCGGCGTGAGGATCGCCCGCGTTGTCTCGTCCCGCATGACCGACTTGGGGTTCAACGAGGCGTCGTACCGATCGAAGCTGTCGACGCCGCGAGACGCATCCGACGGGGCGGCTGCCCACACGCCGTGCCAGGTGCGGCGAGCTGAAAGACCAGGCCGCCGAGAGTGGCCGAGACTGCCAGGCGCGTCATCGCGACGGCGCGGGCGAAATGCTCTGCTCGAAGCTGAACACGTTGGTGCGGTCGTACTTCGCCTTGACCGCCCGCAGACGGTCGACGTTGGTTCCCCAGTAGGCGGTCTCCCAGTCCGCCATACCCGCATTCGGCACATTCACGTAGGCACCATTCACATAGGGCGCCAACGCTCGGGCGAACTCGGCGATCCAGGCCTGAGATTGCGCAGTGAGCGGGTCGTCCGTCGCAGGTATCCCGCCGCGAGTGCCCCAGCCGGCGCCCGGTTCGGCGTAGAAGAGGGCGTTGCGGTGGGCGAACGCTGAGCCGCCGGACGGCTCACTTTCGGTGACGACGCCGCCGAAGGCATTGGTGAAGTAGTTGCAGTCTGGCGTCGGGGCCTTGGACATGAACGAGCAGACCAAGGTGATCGCTTCAACGGGGAACGGGTCGGAGATGAACTGCGAGAGGAACTTCCAGTTCGCCGCCTCCTCGAGCGGCGGGATCTGGAATCCCGCATAGGTGTCGGCCCAGTTCGCGTCCGTCGCCGAGACCTCGGGATTGCCGACTGAGAGGATCGGCGCCAGCAACTCGGTTGCCTCTGCCTCCGACCCGGATGCGAGAACACCGATGAGCTGGATCTCGTCGCGGTGAATCTCGAGCTGGCTCGTGAGGCGGTTGTCGGCATGGGGGGCGCAGCGCTGCCAAGCCTCGAAGACCCACGGGAGTTCGCCCAGCCCTGGCCACGTCGCGGTCACGTATATGGTCTGCGTCAGTGGATGAATCGTGTAGGTCAGCGAGGTGACGATCCCGAAATTGCCGTTGCCGGCGCCACGGAGCGCCCAGAGCAGGTCTGAGTTGTTCTCCTCGTCGACGGTGATCGCCCTGGCACCGTCGACGTCCGACGCGACGACAACCTCTGCCGCCACGAGGTTGTCGGAGGCCATGCCGAATTTGCGGGTGAGCAGTCCGAAGCCGCCGCCGAGGGTCGCGCCGACCAGGCCGACGGTTCCTTCGGTGCCGGTCGGCGCCGCAAAACCGGCATTGCCGAGCTCGGTCACGGCTTCCAGCTGGTTGAGCCCGGCACCGACGGTCGCCGTGCTCGATGCCATGTCGATCGTTGCCGACTTCAATTCGCTGACGTCGATCACGATCCCGTCGTCGACGTTGGACCAGCCCTCAAGGCAGTGACGGCCGCTACGCACCCGAACTGCGACATTGTTGTGCCGTGCCCAGGCGACCGCGTTGACGACGTCCTGTGTGTCCTGGGCGAACACGATCACCGCCGGATCGTGGGTGAAGAGCAGGTTGTAGCCCGCGCTGGCGACCGGGTAATCGGCGTCGCCCGGACGGACGATTCGGCCGGTCAGCTCGGCCGGTCGGGCCGTGGTGGACGTCACTCGGTCATCGCAGGCGCGGCCGCGAAAATGTCTTCGCCGGGTTCGATGTCGAGGACCTCGCGGTTGAAGATCATCATGTATGCGAAGTAGACGCCGCCGGCCAGGAACAGGCCTATGACGATCAGCGTGGGCACGGTGGCGTCGCCGGGTGTGACGAGCACGAACAGAACGAACGCCTCCCAGATCAGCGCAGCGATGGCGACCGGCAGCTCGAAGCGCCCCAGACTGAAGCCGCCCTCCTTGTGCTCCAGGCGTTTCCGCACCGCCAGGTAGAGGATCACGATCGCGCCGTAGATGAGCGCAGGCAGGATCGTCGAACCGATGATCAGCTGCAGCAGCGCTGCACCGGGGAGCGCGAGCATCAAGACGACACCCACGACCAGGATCAGAATCGTCGCCGCGACCGGGGTTTGCGTGCGTGGGTTGACCCGGCGCATCAACGCGTGCGCAGGGAAGCGCTCGTCGCGCGCCATGGCGAACACCTGCCGCGAGCACGCGGCCATCACCACCATCCCGGCGCCGAACATCGCAAATGTTAGCCCAGCCAACAGGATTCGCTCCGTAACCGGTCCGAGCTGACTGCGGATGATCGCGGCCACCGGCGAGCCGCTAGTGCTCACCGCAGGAACGTCCTTGATCGCGACGGTAAGCGCGATCAGGAACAACAGCCCCAACACTCCCGCCGCAACCACCGATGCCACAATCGCCCGTGGGACGCTGCGGAAGGGATCCTTGGCCTCCTCGGCGAGGTTCGCCGCGGAGTCGAAGCCGACCAGCGTGGTGAGGCCCATGATCATCCCGGCCATCAACCCGCCACCAATGGCGAAATAGTTCGGTGAGTCAGCGGTGATTCCCCGTGAGGCCAGGTTGGCCAGGTCGCCGCTGCCGGTGAACACCATGACGGCGGCCAGTGCGATCACCAGCACCACGATGATGCCCAGTTCGATGCCCACCGCGCCCGAGGTGATCAGGCCGAGCAGGCGCGTCGAGGCGATCACCAGGACGGCCTGAACAATCAGTATCGCCACCGTGATCAGCCGTGCGGTGCCCTCGTTCTCCTGCATCCCTACCAGCGGCATGAACGCCTGGCTCGCCAGCGCGTTATCGAGGGCGACAACGGCGATCGCCAGGTACCAGAACGTCAACCACCCGAACAGCCAACCGATCTTCGGGTTGGCCAACCGCGACGCCCACTGATACGAGGAGCCGCTGAGTGCGATGCGGGCCGCGAACTGCGCGACCACCAGCGCCACCAGTGTCTGTCCGACCGCCGCGAGGATCCAGAGCCAGATTCCGACCGGTCCGGCAGTCACGAGGAGGTTGTCGTATGTTGCGAAGATGCCGACGGCCACCGAGATGAACGCGAATGAGATCGCGAATATCTGAAATGAACCGAGAGTTCGTTTGAGCTCCGGCTCGTAGCCACAGTCCCGACATTCGTCGTCCACGACGGCGGGGTCCGCCACATTCTCTGTCGTCATGAGATGGCCGACCTTCCGTGGCGGGTGATGGACGGAACACTAGATGGTCGGCGACGCGTTTGCTGCGAAATTGACGTTTGCGTGAAAAGTGTTCGCGGGAGCGTTGGCAGATGATCGCCGGTCCGGTAACTGCTGTGATGACCGAGTCGCTCAGAACCCAGGCCGTCGACCTGGCGGTCGCGGCATGCCCGGTAACCGTCGGCGGCGCTGATCCCTGCAAGCTGTTTCCGATAGTTGTTGTGGGACTGCGGTTTTAGACGATGCGGCCTCGCGGATCGTCGGCCTTGGTCTCAGGCGATGCGTTCGATGGTGGCCAGTACGGTCGCCAGGTGCTCGCGGGCGACTTCAGCGTCGTAGTGCGCCTGCATGTTGACGAAGAACATGTCGGTCAGCCCTAGGGCACGCGACAGCCGCAGCGCCGTGTCGGCGGTGATCGCGCGCTTGCCGTGCACGATCTCGTTGATGCGGCGGGGCGACACATCGATCGCCTTGGCGATCCGGTACTGCGAGATCCCCAATGGTTCGAGGGTTTCTTCCTGTCTAGTGATAGTCGACGAGCTCGACGTTGCCCGCGCCGCCGGCACTCCAGGTGAAGCAGATGCGCCACTGGTCGTTGACGCGGATGCCGTATTGGCCGGCGCGAGTGCCGACGAATGCGTTCTTAACGTCAAACGTCATCAATCGGCACCCGTGGGGTACCAAGCGAGTCGGCCGCCCGAGCGGGAGCCGCGCAGTACTACGTGTACGACGACCACCCCGTCAGCCGATACGAGGCGATCGAGACAGCAGAGACACAGGCGAGAGAGGATCGCCGCGGACTCTGGGGTCCGCCGTGCATTGGCAACACGGCATCAATACACCGATGAAGGTTGGGAAAGCGATTCTGATGTGGATGACCACGCAACTCGCGCCGCAGTGAACGCGTTGGTACCGCGCGTTGTACGGGCCACTCCTCAACGCGCACTGCTCGACGCTCGACGGGCCAGCACGCGTCCGCTGGCCAGTCCCCAGATCACAGCGTGGAGCGACGCCAATTGATCGCGACCTGGTCGATGGGCGTGCCGGTACTGACCGCGATGTACTCGCGTGCCATCAACTCGACGTCGCGGGGAAAGCGTGCTTGTGTCCGCCCGCCAAGCTCGGGAATGTGGACCATCCACCAGCCGCCATCGCGGGTGACGTCGATATCGAAGCGGGACATTGGTTCCCTATCTGATTGAGCCGCTGCCGCCCGTGGTCGGCGCCAGCCCGTGGCTCGAAAACTCGGCGGCCCGCGCCGGCGAGAGCGCACCGCCGCGGGCCCAACCGGGTAGCCGATTCTTCACTTGGCGAGCAGCGGTGTCAGGTAACGCAACCTGACCAGCCCGGTCCTTGGACGGCTACCGGTGTCCGCCGCGATAGCCGCCGTGATCGCCGCCGCCCCAGCCGTGGTAGTCGCCACGATAATCGCCGCCATAGCCGCCGTGATCGCCGCCGCCATAGCCGCCGTGATCGCCGCCACCGTGATCGGCCGGGACAACATGGGCGGCCGCGGCCGCCGGCGCGATGGCGATCGCTGCGGGCTGAGCCGTAGTGGGATCGGCCATGGCCGCTGGTGCGGCGCCGATAGCCACCGCCGCAGCGGCAGCCGCCAACACTGGTGTGATGTAGTTTCTGATTCGCATGGTGGCACTCCTTCGATGGTTTTATCTGTACGCATGTCCCAGAATTGCGCTCCAACGAACCCATGTCGTCACCGCTGACACCCATCCATGCCCCCGGCCAACTGGCATCCTTGCTTTACCTGTCAGCAGCCAGCTTCGCTGCCGGTGATTCCCAGATCGGAGGGGCACAATGATGCGCGACCCACGCGGCTTCTAATGGCCAGTACCCGCCAGCCGTCTGGGGGCCACAACCCGGATAGCCTCAAAGCCATGTTGGGCGATCTAGATCGAAATAGCCGCGGGCACTGGATCACCCGACCGCCGAGGCGTTGCCCCCGCGGGCACACACTCGGCCCTGGAGAGGTGCTAGTCGGTCGGCTGCGGAGCGTGGTCAAAGTCCGAACCGTCTTGACACGAGGTGCCATCAGGCAGATAGACAATGAACGTGGCAGTTCCGTCGGACGCACCACATGCGTAACCAATCGTCAGAGGCCAACGCGTTCGACTTCAGAATTGCGAGCCCCGCTGGCGTAACAGCGGCCACGAGCCCGGCCGGACTTCCTGGAAGCTCTGAAGCGCCCTGCCGCGCGGTACGTCCGTAACCGCAACGCCACGAAACGTCATACGGGAGAAACACAAACGGTATACCGTTTGGCTCGATGCCAGCTGAGGGTACCGCTCACCATGGCTGAGGAATGAAAGCGAAGCCATCCACGATGAGTGCTCCCGCTAGCCCCCTTCTCGACCCGGGTACCAGCCCCCTCGATGTCCGTCAGCGGGCCGTCGTCCAACGGATTTCCGACGCCGAGCGCGCCCACATTCTCGCGCTGCCGAGCAATGATCCGCTAGACCCGAAACTCCGCTTTCGCGTCGAGGCGACCGGACCGGAACTGTTCGGCCAGCCAGCGGCAATACAGGCAACACTGCAGCTCAATGCGGAAACACTCGACGTCATTGCCGACCGACTCGCCGCCGGTGTCCGGCGCGTGGTGCTGGTCGGTTGCGGAGACTCGCTGGCCGTCATGATCGCCGCGCGGCAGGCGCTCGAGTGCATGCTCGGAGTGCCCTGTGAGCCTATGCAGAGCCTGGAGTTCGGGTACTACCACGCGCACCTGGTCAACGCCGACACAGCCGTTATCGCGTTGTCCAGTTCGGGCGAGACGACCCGCACCGTCGAAGCACTCCTCGTGGCTCAACATCTCGGATCGTATACCGTCTCCCTGACCAACACGGCGGGTTCGACCCTGCAGTCCGAGGCCGATACGTCGCTGAAGATCGAGGCAACCCGGGTCGGCTGGCCCACGCAGTCGTCCACCGCGGCGCTGGCATTACTCCTGGAATTGGCCATCCGGTTGGGCGAGCGACGCGTGCCGAACGCGGCCGTACCGCTGCGCGCCGCCTTCGATGAACTCCCCGAGGTCATGGCGCAGGTGCTCGGCAGGATCGACCCGCTGATCGCCGATATCGCCGGATACGAGGTCGAGGCCGGGGTGCAGACGGTGCTGTTCTCAGGCGCCGGACCGAACCTGGCGTCCGCGATCGTGGGCGCGGCCAAGGTCAAGG
>JAVRPF010000374.1:0-2509 GCA_032162385.1 Mycobacterium sp. | reverse complement strand
GGGAGGCTGCAGGTCCTTGCACGCATCGATGGCCTGCTTCCACGCCGCGCTGCTCGGGTCGAGCGACGAGCCATTCACCACGCCATCGATGGTCAACTTGCCCGACGCGTCCGGGTCCGGGAACGCGCTGACGCCGTCATTGCGCATGCACTCGGCGAATCGCACCGCCTTCTCATGCTGGGTGGCGTTCTTGCTGCCGCCGCCCTTGCCCGCATCGGCACCAGTGCCAGTGCTGGTGCCGCCGCTGCTGCCGGTACCGGTACCGGTGTTGCCGTTCTCGCCGGATCCGTTCGAACAGCCGGCGCTGGTCACGGCGACCATGGCGACCAGGACGAGGGCAGCGAGCGGCCCGAGTTTTCTGCTCATGCTTTCTCCCTGGGAGTGTTGGTGACGTTGACACCGGCTCTAGGCGGCAGCCGTGGTGGATGACTTCGCGGCGCAGTGATCGGTGCCGGGGTTCGTTGCGGTGGATCCGGCAGAGCCGGTAGCTGGCGCTCTGTGTGACCGGCGATGCGGTCGACCATGGCGTCGGCGGCCGCCAGACCCCCCGCGATCTGGTTCTGGCCGGGCTGGCCCAACACGACCCCGGTGATCGTCGTCCGCTTGCCGCCGATCCAGCGGATGGCCCGGAAGGCGAAGCAGCCGCCGGCCGCGTCGGTCGAGCCGGTCTTGACACCGACGAACCCGTTGTGCCCGAGCAGTCTGTCGGTGTTGTGCACGGTGCCGGCGACCGGCAGCGTCGCGCTCGGCGTGGCGACGATGCTCGCGAACACCGGCAGGCCCATGGCCCGATCGACAACACGCACCTGGTCGGCGGCAGTCGACACGGTCGCGTCGTCGTAGCCGCTCGGATCGGTATAGCTGGTGCGGGTCATGCCCAGCGACCGAGCCGAGGCGTTCATCCGGGCAACGAACCGATCCACCGAGCCGGCATCCCAACGCGCAAGCACCGCGGCAATGTTGTTCGCCGACGGCAGCAGCAGCGCCTGTAGCGCCTGCCGCTCGGCCAATTGCTCGCCCGCGGCGATGGACACGACCGACTCCCCCTGTCCGCGGCGACGGTCGGTGTCGGCGACATCGGTGTCGGTGAGAGTGATCGTCGCGCCGTCCTCGCCGAGACGCAGCGGGTGGTCACGGAGCACGAGATAGGCCGTCATCACCTTCGCGACGCTCGCGATTGCAGCCGCGTGCTGGTGGGGGCCGGCTTGAACCTGCGACTGTCCTGTTCGGACGAACGCGGCCTGGCCAGATGCCGGCCACACGTTGCTCGACGGCGCTTCGCCAGCCGCACCACGCTGCTCACTGCGAAGGACGTCGCTGGGTGGTGCGGCCGTCGAGGACGAGGGCGCCGGCAACTGGAAGCCGAGGGCTGCGGCGATCGCCGCGATGGCGACGAGCAGGCCGACGGCACGGAACCTGGGATTCCGGCGGGAAGTTGTTCGTGCTGGTTGGCGGTAGGTCATGCCTCCATTCAAGGCAGGGTGGTGTTGCCAGCACGTATGGAGTTTTCGATACGCCGGCGATATGCCCCGGCTCGTAGCATCCGAGCATGCGTGTGTTGATCGTTGAGGACGAGCCCTACATGGCGGAGGCCATCCGCGACGGCCTACGCCTGGAAGCGATCGCGGCAGACATCGCAGGTGACGGCGACACCGCTCTGGAGCTGCTGAGCGTCAACGACTACGACATCGCCGTCCTCGACCGAGACATCCCGGGACCGACCGGTGACGAGATCGTCGAGCGCATCGTCGCCGCCGGCAGCGGCATGCCGATCCTCATGCTCACCGCCGCCGACCGTCTCGACGACAAGGCCACCGGCTTCGAGCTCGGCGCCGACGACTACCTCACGAAGCCGTTCGCACTCCGAGAACTCGTGCTCCGTCTCAGAGCGCTCGACCGCAGGCGCGCCCACAACAGGCCACCCGTGCGAGAGATCGCAGGTCTGCGGCTGGATCCATTCCGCCGCGAGGTCTACCGCAACGGCCACTACGTCGCGCTGACCAGGAAGCAGTTCGCAGTGCTCGAAGTCCTCGTCGCCGCCGATGGCGGTGTCGTCAGTGCCGAGGGGCTACTCGCACAGGCGTGGGATGAGAATGCAGACCCGTTCACCAACGCCGTGCGCATCACGGTGTCAGCCCTGCGAAAACGGCTCGGCGAACCCTGGATCATCGCCACCGTGGCCGGTGCCGGGTACCGCATCGACACTCAACCCGCCAGCGGGCAGGAGGGAGGAGAGCGTGGATAGAGCGCCTGGGTTGAGTGTTCGCCTCAAGCTCACGCTCAGCTACGCCGGCTTCGTCCTGCTCGCGGGTGGCCTGCTGATCGCCGCCCTCTGGGTGTTCTTGCTGCCCCAGGTCTACAGCCGCGTCCCCGGTGCCCCGGTCATCCTCGGCGACAACCAGACCCTCCTGAACGCCTTCGCGCCGGGGGCGGCGATCGTGATGGCGTTCCTGCTGGTCTTCGGCCTGCTCGGCGGGTGGCTCCTCGCCGGCCGGATGCTGAGGCCCCT
>JAVRPF010000373.1:0-3770 GCA_032162385.1 Mycobacterium sp. | reverse complement strand
CTCATGGAGGGCCGGCACGTTCATCCCTCGACGCTCTACCCGGGCGGGGTCGGCACCGTCGCGACCATCCAGCTGATGACCGACTACATCACCCGGCTGATGCGCTACGTCGAGTTCATGAAGAAGGTCGTGCCGATGCACGACGATCTCTTCGACTTCTTCTACGAGGCGCTGCCCGGCTACGAGCAGGTCGGATTGCGGCGGACTCTGCTGGGTTGCTGGGGCTCCTTCCAGGATCCCGAATACTGCAACTTCTCCTACAAGGACATGGAGATGTGGGGCAACAAGATGTTCGTCACGCCCGGCGTGGTGATCGACGGCAAGTTGCACACCCACTCCCTGGTCGACATCAACCTGGGTATCCGAATCCTGTTGGGCAGCAGCTATTACGACGACTGGACCGACCAGGAGACGTTCGTCAAGACCGATCCACTGGGCAACCCGGTCGACCGGCGTCATCCGTGGAATCAGCACACCAACCCCAAGCCGCAGAAGCGCGACATGGACGACAAGTACAGCTGGGTCATGTCGCCGCGCTGGTACGACGGCAAGGACCACCTGGCCTTGGACACTGGTGGCGGTCCCCTGGCGCGGTTGTGGAGCACGGCACTCGCCGGCCTGGTCGACGCAGGCGGGTATGTCGTGTCCACCGGGTACAGCGTGCAGATCAATCTGCCCAAGACCGCGCTCAAGGGCCCCGTGTCGTTCGAGTGGAAGATTCCCGTGCACGGCAGCAACACCCTCGAGCGCAACCGTGCCCGCACCTATTTCCAGGCCTACGCCGCGGCGTGCGCACTGCACTTCGCGGAGAAGGCCCTCGTCGAGATCAGGGCCGGCCGCACCAAGACCTGGGAGAAGTTCACGGTGCCGGACGAGGCCATCGGTTGCGGCTTCACCGAAGCGGTACGCGGTGTGCTCTCGCATCACATGGTGATTCGGGACGGCAAGATCGCGAACTACCATCCGTACCCGCCCACCCCGTGGAATGCCAGCCCGCGCGACAGCTACGGAACTACGGGACCCTACGAAGACGCCGTCCAGGGTCAGCCGATCTTCGAGGAGAACGATCGGGACAACTTCAAGGGCATCGACATCATGCGGACGGTCCGCAGCTTCGACCCCTGCCTGCCGTGCGGAGTCCACATGTACCTCGGTGACGGCAAGACGATCGAGAAACTGCACTCGCCGACCCAGTCCGTGACTGGGGAGTGATACATGGCCTCGTCAGGACGACAAAGCCCGGAGGCACCCGACGACGACACGCGATGGCGTACAGCAGGTGATCGCATCCAGATCCTGCTGGACGCCAGTGCGGCCAGCGGGACGCTCGTGCGCGAGCGGACCGAGCAATTGGCCGCTGAGCTGACGGACCTATATGGGGCGGCGCTCGAGCGAATGGTGTCGATCGCCGCGCAGTCGTCGGCGCCCGAACTGATCAATCGGTTCGCAGCCGACGAGCTCGTCGCGAGCCTCTTGCTAGTGCACGGACTCCACCCGCACGGTGTGGAGCGCAGGATCGAGGATGCGCTGGACAGCGTCCGGCCGTATCTCGGTTCGCACGGTGGCGATGTCACGCTACTCGAGGTGGTCGACGACTCCGAGGGCATGACGGTTCGCCTCCAGTTCGCGGGCAGCTGCAAGAGCTGCCCGTCGTCGGCGGTCACCCTCGAGTTCGCCGTCGAGGACGCCGTCCGCGCGGCCGCACCCGAGATCAACTCGATCGAAGTGGTTGCCGCGGAACCGAATAGCGCGACGTCGTCGTCCTCCGGCCTGATCTCGGTGGATTCCCTGATGAGCCGCGTCCATACCAAGGACACTGCTGGTGCCGCCTGGCACCCGGTTCCCGACATCTCCGATCTTGGCCCCGGCGAGGTCGGCGGGTTTCTGGTCGCGGGAGTGCCGATCCTGGCCTGCCGCGTCGGCGACGAACGGTTCGCCTACCACGACCGGTGCGGCAGCTGCGAGGAGACGCTGGCCGGTGCGGCACTACATCGTCCGATGGGCGCGCCGATCGGCGAGGCCGTGCTGCGCTGCCCGCGCTGCCACGCCCATTTCGACGTCGTGCACGCCGGTGCCGGCCTGGACGAGGGCGAAAACGCACCTCATCTCGACCCGATCCCCCTGCTACTTCGCGACGGCGTGCTGTCGGTGGCGGTAATCGCCGAGGCGACCGGGGTGATGTGATGGCGGGCGCAGGTGCGTACGACGTCCTGGCACGGATCCGGGCCAACAAGCGCCCCGCCCAGCCCACCGGCGAGCGGTGCGAGATGTGCGCCGAGCCGATCGCCGACGAGCACCAGCACGTGGTGAACATCGCAGCGCGCCAGCTGATGTGCACCTGCCGCGGCTGCTACCTGTTGTTCTCCGACCCGCACGCCGAGCTGCGTTATCGGGCTGTCCCGGATCGATACCTCACCTTCTCCGACTTCAGCTTGGACCGTCGCGCTTGGGAAGCACTGCAGATACCCGTCGGGTTGGCGTTCTTCTTTCACAATTCAGAGATGGACAAGACCGTGGCCTTCTACCCGGGTCCGGCAGGCGCCACCGAGTCCGAGTTGGACCTCGACGCCTGGAGCACCATCAGCGGCGCCGACACCCGGCAGTCACATTCCCCCGTCGCTTCGCTCGCCCTGCAAATGCTCGCCGACGACGTCGAAGCGCTTCTGGTGCGTGTGCCCGATCGAGATCACGCCGATCCCGAACTCAACGCCCCGGCCGAGTGCTACTTGGTGCCGATCGATGCGTGTTACGAGTTCGTCGGCAGGTTGCGAATGTTGTGGCGGGGATTCGACGGTGGCCACGAAGTCCGCGAGTTCGTCGACGAGTTCTTCGATCGGATCAAGGCGCGCAGCAAGGTGGCCAGCTCGTGAGCGACCTGACGTTCACCATTCTGGACGTGCTCGCCGAACCGTACTCGGCGACGCCACGACTCACCGCGCGAATCGGCATCGTCGCCAGCGATGACAAGCCGATCCAGGCCATCGCGCTGCGATGCCAGATTCGCATCGAACCGTTGCGGCGCCCCTACACCGACGAGGAGGCCGAAGGTCTGGTCGACCTGTTCGGGCCACGGCAACGGTGGGTGAACACCCAACGCACGTTCCTCTGGCAGCACAGCACCGCCATGGTGCAGGGCTTCACCGGCGCCACCGAGATCTCGATGCCGCTGGAGTGCACGTACGACTTCGAGGTGGCGGCGTCGAAGTATCTGCAGGCCTTGCGCGACGGCGCCGTCCCGCTGTTGTTCCTCTTCAGCGGAACGGTTTTCGTCCAGGGCGAGCGTGGGTTCTCGGTCCGCCAGGTGTCATGGGAGTGCGAAGCGCAGCACGAGATGCCGGTGTCGGTCTGGAACGATCTGATTCGAATGCACTACCCGAACGCCGGCTGGGTGCGGCTCGGGCATGACACCGTCTCGGCACTGGCCGCCTACAAGTCGGCCCGCGGAATGCTCGACTTCGAGGACGCGGTCACCACGCTGCTGGCCGAGGCGACCCAGGTCTCGATGCCGACCCCTCAGCCCGAGGAGGTCCGGTGAAACCCACCTGGGATCGGGCCCGGGCCATCGCCGATGCGGTGCTCTACGAGGGCTACCTGCTGTATCCCTACCGGGCATCGTCGAGCAAGAATCAGTCCCGTTGGCAGTTCGGCGTGCTCGGCACACCGGGGGCCGACGAGGCCGGGGTCGGCGAGGACAACACGCTGTCCGCCCAGATGGTGGTCGACCCGCTGGACAGTGCGGCACTGTCCCTGGTGGTGCGGTTCCTGCAACT
>JAVRPF010000372.1:0-7962 GCA_032162385.1 Mycobacterium sp. | reverse complement strand
GGGCTCGGCGCCAAGTGTTTCCACAGGAGCCAGTCGGGGGTCATGGCGGAATACTACGGGTCTGCAAACAGCGTGCTGGCAGCGCAGAGCGCAACGAAATTCGTCGAAAGGGCAGGTTGATGGGTGTCCCGTTGACGCGGCGGCCTCCTCGAACGGTCTAGTCCAAGTTGCACGGGCCCAATGCCACACGGTATTTTGCGTGAGCACCCGGTCCTCCGGGATTGAGAACGGATCGCGTTGTCCGGCCGTTCGTCGCATCGTCTCTGTGTTCGGCGAGGAATGATCGAAGCCCCGTCGCCCATCCGTGGAGACGACCGTCGAGGGGTAGGTCGTCTCGCGGGCCGTCACGCATCGTGACGTGCCAACTCGCCGAGCACCAGACGCAGCACCCGCACCGCTCCCCGTTTGTCCAGCGGCTCGTTGCCATTGCCGCACTTCGGCGACTGCACGCACGACGGGCAACCGTTCGGGCACTCGCAGGCGTCGATGGCCGCCGCGGTGGCCCCCCACCACGTGGCGATCTGGCGGAAGCCGCGGTCGGCGAAGCCGGCGCCGCCGGGGTAACCGTCGTAGACGAAGATCGTCGGCGTGCCGTCCTCCGGTCCGACCGCCATCGACACGCCGCCGATGTCGCCGCGGTCGCAACTGGCCACCAGTGGCAGCAGCCCGATCGCCGCGTGCTCTGCCGCATGTAACGAACCGGGCACACGAAGGGGATCGACGCCGTTGTGCTGCAATGCTTCCGGAGCGATGGTGCACATCACCGCGATGGTGTCCAGCGTCTGGGTGGGCATGTCGAGGTCGACGAAGTCGATCACCTCGCCGTTGAGTCGGCGGCGTAGGTAGCCGACCACCGTGTGCGACACCGACACCGGCACCAAGCCGATGGTGACCGGCCCGAAGGCGCGACGCGTCCCCGGTCCGGTGACGGCGATGTCGGTGACGTCACGCGCTGACGTCGCGTATCCGGGATCCTCCGGCCGCACGAACGCGATGCCGTCCTCGAAGTCCAGCGAATCGACCAGATAACTCTCGCCCTGATGCAGGTAGACCGCGCCCGGGTGCACCGACGCGGGTGCCTGACCGGCGCCGGTGCTGCCCAGCATTCGGCCGGTACCGGTCTCGAGGATCGCGATTTGTCCGCCCGACGACCCGCGGATGTCCACCGCCGGATGCGGGTCGATGCCTGGCGCGGGGAAGTAGCCGGTCGGGCGCCGCCGCAGCAGACCGTCGTCGACCAGCGTCTCGGCCACGGCTTCGGCGTTCCACATCCGCACCTCGGCGTCGGTGAGAGGTAGTTCAGTTGCGGCACAGAGCAGTTGGGGTCCGAGCACGTACGGGTTGACGGGGTCGATGACGACGCGCTCGATCGGCTTGTCCAGGAGCGCGCCAGGATGATTGACGAGATAGGTATCCAGCGGGTCGTCGCGCGCGATCAGGACGATCAGCGCGCTCTGACCCCGACGGCCCGCCCGGCCCGCCTGCTGCCAGAAGGAGGCGACGGTGCCGGGGAATCCGGCCAGCACCACGGCGTCCAGGCCGGCGATGTCGACGCCCAGTTCGAGGGCATTGGTGGTGGCCAGTCCGCGCAACCGTCCGTCCGCCAGTGCGCTCTCCAGGGTGCGGCGGTCCTCGGCGAGGTAGCCGGCGCGGTAGGAGGCGACCAGTTCAGCCAGGTCCGGTGCGATGTCCTCGAGGCGGGCCCGCGCGCCGAGTGCGGTGAGTTCGGCGCCGCGACGGGAGCGGACGAAGGTCAAGGTCCGCGCGCCCTCAGCCATCAGGTCGGCCATCACGCGGGACGCCTCCGCTCCGGCCGACCGCCGTACCGGGGCGCCGTTCTCGCCGATCAGATCGGCCAGCAGCGCGGGTTCCCACAGCGCCACCGTGCGCCCGCCCTGTGGCGAGCCGTCATCGGTCACCTCGAGGACCGTGTGCCCGAGCAACTCCGAGGCCGTGGCCGCAGGAGAAGCCGTCGTTGCGCTGGCGAAGATCACCGTGGGTCCCGGTGCGTCGCCTCCGTAGCGCGCGCACAACCGCATCAACCGACGGAGCACCATCGCGACATTCGAGCCGAAGATGCCGCGGTAGTAGTGGCACTCGTCGACCACGATGAATCTCAGGTTGCGCAGGAACACGGCCCACCTGGCGTGGTTGCGGAGTAGCGACAGATGGACCATGTCGGGGTTGGAGAAGATCCACCGGGAGCTTTCCCGAGTGAATCGTCGTGCCTCCTGGGTGCTGTCGCCGTCGTAGGCGCTCGGCCCGACGTTCGCGAGGCGTGCGACGGTGTCCGTCAACGACTGCGCGGCGCGCAACTGATCGTGTCCGAGGGCCTTGGTGGGGGACAGGTACAACGCCCTCGCGCGCGGATCGACCGCCAGGGCCGACGCGATCGGCAACTGGTAGGCAAGCGACTTGCCTGACGCGGTGCCGGTACTGAGCACCACGTGGCGGCCCGAATGTGCGAGGTCCGCGGCGGATACCTGATGCGACCAGGGTTCGGCGATGCCGCGCTCGACGAAGGCCGCCACCACGTCGGATTCGGCCCAACGGGGCCACGGTTGTGCGCGTGCGTGGCGCGGTGCGAGGTGCGATACGTGGCGTAGCGGATGCTCGGACGAGTTGGTGCCGTGGACGGCGCAGGCGAGCAGTTCGCGACCGAAGTCCGACGCCCGACCCGACACTGTCCACCCTCCTCCTACGGCGGGGGCCGGCACCGTCCACCGCCGTCCGCGGTCCCCTGCTGAATTGTTAACCACATGATCACAACAAGACTGTCGCTGAGCCCTCGGACATGATTCACTTATCGTGGTCGCAGCTTCTGTGTTCGTGTCAGCACTCGCAGGAACGTCGTTGCGATCGCGGTTCCTGCGAGGGTTGTAGGTCGGTCTGTTCCGGCGCTTCCACGAAGGTATGGCGGTCGGAACGGGCCCGGCCCACCGAAGCACGGTGGACCGCACCCGAAGTAGTAGAAGGAAAGAAGTACAGATGCCTCAGGGAACTGTTAAGTGGTTCAACCCGGAAAAGGGCTACGGGTTCATCGAGCAGGAAGACGGCGGCGGCGACGTCTTCGTCCATTACAAGCAGATTCAGTCCAACGGGTTCCGCACCCTTGAGGAGAATCAGAAGGTCGAGTTCGAGATCGAGCAGAGCCCCAAGGGGCCGCAGGCGCTCAGCGTCCGCGCCGTCTGACTCGACGACGATCTGAAGGAACCCCCCGCACGTCCCGGTGACGGACATGTGGGGGTTTTCTCATTTTCCCCGCATCCCCTGCTGAGGGCACCGCTGGCCTAGTGTCGATTTCGTGAGTCAGCTGTCCTTCTTCTCGGCTGAGTCGATGCCGCCCGCGGTCGCCGACTTGACCGGGATCCTCGCTGCGCCGGGCCAGGTGGTGCTGGTCGGTAGCGGTGCGCAGCAGGCGGCGCGCTTGTCGGTGGTGGTGGATCGGTTGTGGCGCGCCGAGGCGCTTGCCGAGATGATCGCCGAGACAGGGCTCTCAGCCGAGATCGCCCGCACCGACGAGAACACTCCGCTGGTCCGCACCGCGGTCGACCGGCGGTTGACGGCGATGGCCGCGGCCTGGACCCTCGGCGCGGTCAAGACCGTCCCGCCGCACTGGTTGCCCGGGCCGAGGGAATTGAGGGCCTGGACGTTGGCCGCGGGCACACCGGAGGCAGCCGACCGGTACCTGCTCGGTTTGGACCCGCATGCGCCGGACACGCATACTGCGCTCGCATCGGCAATGATGAGGGTGGGAATCGCACCGACCTTGATCGGCACTCGGGGGGCACACCCCGCACTGCGGATCAGCGGTCGTCGGAGGTTGTTACGCCTGGTAGAGAACGTGGGGGAACCACCGGGTGATACCGAGGCGTTCTCGCAATGGCCACGGACCTGAGGTCTAGTACGGGGGAATCCAGTTTGCGTAGGCGCGCGCGGAATGCAAAGTTGTCAGTTGCCGTCTGCCCGGATCGACCATGGACGCTCATCGTCCTGCGCCGGCCGGCGGCACGAGAGTGGAGCGTAGACAGAGTTGGCTGACCAGGAGGGCGGCGAAAACGGCAGTGCGCCGAGTGGGCGAGCCGCCGGGCCGATCGTACGGCGACTCGTCATAGTCGAGTCGCCCACTAAAGCGCGCAAAATCGCCGGTTACCTCGGCGCCAACTACATCGTGGAGTCCTCGCGCGGGCACATTCGCGACCTGCCCCGGGCGGCCGCGGACGTCCCCGCCAAGTACAAGTCCGAGCCGTGGGCCCGTCTCGGCGTGAACGTCGACGCCGACTTCGAACCGCTCTACATCATCAGCCCCGAGAAGAAGGGGACGGTCACCGAACTCAAGGGCCTGCTCAAGGACGTCGACGAGCTGTATCTGGCCACGGACGGCGACCGCGAGGGCGAAGCGATCGCCTGGCACCTGCTGGAGACGCTCAAGCCCCACATCCCGGTCAAGCGCATGGTGTTCCACGAGATCACCGAACCGGCGATCCTGAGCGCCGCGGAGAACCCCCGCGACCTCGACATCGACCTGGTCGATGCGCAGGAGACGCGCCGCATTCTCGATCGCCTCTACGGCTACGAGGTCAGCCCCGTGCTGTGGAAGAAGGTGGCCCCCAAGTTGTCGGCGGGCCGTGTGCAGTCGGTGGCGACACGGATCATCGTTCAGCGCGAGCGCGAGCGCATGGCGTTCCGCAGCGCCGGCTACTGGGACGTCACCGCCGAACTCGACGCCAGCGTGTCGGATCCGCAGGCGTCGCCGCCGAGGTTCACCGCGAAGCTCAATCAGGTCGACGGACGTCGCGTGGCAGCCGGGCGCGACTTCGACTCGTTGGGCGGCCTCAAGAAGCCCGACGAGGTGCTCGTGCTCGACGAGGCGGCCGCAGGCGCGTTGGCGACAGGGCTTCGCAGGGCGCAGCTGACTGTGTCGTCGGTCGAACAGAAGCCCTACACCCGCAGGCCGTATGCCCCGTTCATGACCTCCACGCTGCAGCAGGAGGCTGGCCGCAAGCTGCGGTTCTCCTCGGAGCGCACGATGAGCATCGCGCAGCGGCTGTACGAGAACGGCTACATCACCTATATGCGCACCGACTCGACGACGCTGTCGGGATCGGCCGTCGACGCGGCCCGTAACCAGGCCAGGCAGCTCTATGGCGAGGAGTACGTCCACCCGACGCCGCGGCAGTACACCCGCAAGGTGAAGAACGCCCAGGAGGCACACGAGGCCATCCGGCCCGCAGGTGACGTGTTCCAGACGCCGGGCCAGCTGCACGCTCAACTCGACACCGACGAGTTCCGGCTCTACGAATTGATCTGGCAGCGTACCGTCGCATCCCAGATGGCCGACGCCCGCGGCACCACGCTGTCGCTGCGGATCTCCGGTGCTGCCAGCTCGGGCGAGCAGGTGGTGTTCAGCGCCAGCGGCCGCACCATCACCTTTGCGGGCTTCCTGAAGGCCTACGTCGAGAGCCTCGACGAGCAGGCCGGGGGTGAGGCCGACGACGCCGAGAGCCGGTTGCCGCAGCTGACCCAGGGGCAGCGCGTCGACGCCACCGACCTGACCGCCGACGGTCACACCACCAGCCCGCCCGCGCGCTACACCGAGGCGTCGCTGATCAAGTCGCTGGAGGATCTCGGCATCGGGCGGCCGTCGACGTATTCGTCGATCATCAAGACCATTCAGGACCGCGGTTACGTGCACAAGAAGGGCAGCGCGCTGGTGCCGTCGTGGGTGGCGTTCGCGGTGACTGGTCTACTGGAGCAGCACTTCGGCCGGTTGGTCGACTACGACTTCACCGCCGCCATGGAGGACGAGCTCGACGAGATCGCCTCCGGCAACGAGCGAAGGACCAACTGGCTCAACAACTTCTACTTCGGCGGCGAGCACGGCGTGGACGGCTCCATCGCCCGCTCCGGCGGGCTGAAGAAGCTGGTCGGCGGCAACTTGGAAGGGATCGACGCGCGGGAAGTCAACTCCATCAAGCTGTTCGACGACGACCAGGGGCGCGCGATCAATGTCCGCGTCGGCCGCAACGGGCCGTACCTGGAGCGGATGATCACCGGCGACGACGGCGAGCCCACCCCGCAGAGGGCCAACCTCAAGGATGACCTGACCCCAGACGAACTCACCCTCGAGCTCGTCGAGAAGCTCTTCTCCACCCCGCAGGAGGGACGTTCGCTCGGCGTGGACCCCGAGAGCGGGCACGAGATCGTCGCCAAGGACGGCCGGTATGGCCCGTACGTGACCGAGATCCTGCCGGAACCGATTGTGCCGCCTGAGGATCCGGAGGCTTCACCAGCGAAGAAAGCCAAGAAGCCGCCCCCGGGCCCCAAGCCCCGCACCGGATCACTGCTGCGCTCCATGGATCTCGAGACGGTCACCCTGGACGACGCGCTGAAACTGCTGTCGTTGCCGCGAGTGGTCGGCGTCGACCCCGCCAACGGCGAGGAGATCACGGCCCAGAACGGTCGCTACGGCCCGTACCTCAAGCGCGGCACCGATTCCCGCTCGCTGGCCAACGAGGACCAGATGTTCACCGTCACCATCGACGAGGCCTTGAAGATCTACGCCGAGCCCAAGCGCCGCGGCGGCCAGGGGGCGGCCACCCCGCCGCTGCGCGAACTCGGCACCGATCCCGTGTCGGATAAGCCGATGGTGATCAAGGACGGCAGGTTCGGCCCCTACGTTACCGACGGTGAGACCAATGCCAGCCTGCGCAAGGGCGACGACGTCTTGTCGATCACCGACGGCCGGGCGTCGGAGTTGCTCGCCGACCGCCGCGCCCGCGGACCCGCCAAGAAGACGGCCAAGAAGGCGGCCGCGAAGAAGTCACCGGCCAAGAAGGCGCCCGCGAAGAAGGCCGCCAAGCGTAGCTAGCTCTCGCTCTGCAGCTCGCTCGGTACTTGATCCGGCGCAGCCAGATTTACTGGCCTGGCCAACTGGGTCGGCGCGGTGCGGCCACGCAGTTCGACGATCTCCCCGACGTCCCAGCACAGCGCCTCGGCGTCCAGTGCGCCGCTGACCGCGATCGCCGACGCAAGCACGTGCCCCTGCTCCAACTTGGCCAGCTCCGTGAGCCGTGCGGCCTCGTTCACCGGGTCGCCGATCACGGTGTACTCGAAGCGCGCCTGAGCGCCGATGTGGCCTGCGATGGCCCGGCCGGCGGACACGCCGATGCCGAAGTCCGTCTGGCCCAGCACTTCCACCAATTCGTCGTGCAATTCGCGTGATGCGGCCAGCGCCGCACCCGAGGCGTCCGGGTGTTCGATGGGCGCGCCGAAGATGGCGAGCGCCGCATCGCCCTGGAACTTGTTGACGAACCCGCCGTGCCGATGGACGGTATCGACGATGATCTGGAAGAACACATTGAGCAGGTTGACCACCTCAGAGGCCGGCCTGGTCGAGGCGAGTTGCGTCGAACCGACCAGGTCGACGAACAGCACCGCCACGTCGCGCTCCTGGCCACCGAGCTCGGTTCCGCGCTCGAGTGCGCGGCGGGCCACGTCCTCACCGACATAGCGGCCGAACAGGTCCCTAAGCCGTTGCCGCTCGGCCAGATCGCGGACCATGTCGTTGAATCCGGCCTGCAGCAAACCCAATTCGCTGGCATCGTAGATCTGCATGTGTGCGTTGTAGTTGCCGCGTTGCACTTCGCCCAGTGCCCAGCGCAATTGGCGCAGCGGGTCGGCGATCGACATCGCGACGAGGACAGTTCCGGCAAGCCCGATCACCAGGGCGGCGATGGCCAGCAACAGGATGGGCGTGTTGAGCCGTTCGGCCGGTGCGGTCAGGATTTCGAACTTGCTCGCCACCAGCGCCAGCACGATCGCCAGGACGGGTACTGCGGTGGACAGCACCCAGGTCAGCACCTGGCGCTGGATCACGCCGGGTGCCCGGAAGGTCTCGGGCACGCCGCCCCGCAGCGCCGCGACGGCGACGGGCCGCAGCACGCGCTCGGACTGCAGGTA
>JAVRPF010000371.1:0-4041 GCA_032162385.1 Mycobacterium sp. | reverse complement strand
GTCGGTTCGCGTGTGGATGCCACGTCATCGTTTGCTTCTTCCTATGAAACTCGGGAAGTCTTCGCTGACTGAACGCCGGGCGACCCCCCCGCGGTTCCGAACTGTCAGCCGTGGCGGTTGACCGTGTAGTCGACGAGGTTGGCCAATGCCAGCCGGCCCGGAACGTCGGGCAGTTTGGCCAGCTCAGACCGAGCGTCCGCGGCGTACCGGAAGACGGTCTCCTTGGCCTCGACGATGCCGCGTGACGAACGCAACAGCCGCAGCGCCTCGGCCAGATCGGCGTCGTTGTCGACCGGACCCGCCAGCAATTCGCGAAGCCGGTCGGCGTCCGAACCGCCGTCGCGCAGCGCATACAGCACCGGCAGCGTGTGCACGCCCTCGCGGAGGTCGGTGCCCGGCACCTTGCCGGACTCGTCGGGATCGCTGTCGATGTCGATGATGTCGTCGGAGATCTGGAACGCGGTGCCGACGATGCCGCCGAGCCGGTACAGCCGCTCGATCTGCTCGTCGTCGGCGCCCGAGAACGTGGCGCCGAACCGGCCCGACGCGGCGATCAGGCACGCCGTCTTCTCGTAGACCACCTTGAGGTAGTGCTCGACGGAGTCCGCGCCCTCGACCGCACCGCGGGTTTCCCGCATCTGACCGGTAACCAACTGCGCGAACGTGTCGGCGATGATGCGCACCGCCTCCGGCCCGAGCCGCGACACCAGACGCGACGCCGTCGCGAACAAGTAGTCGCCGGCCAGGATCGCGATGTTGTTGCCCCATCGGGCATTGGCGCTGTCGGCACCGCGTCGCACCTGCGCCTCGTCCATCACGTCGTCGTGATACAGCGTGGCCAGGTGCACCAACTCGATGACCGCACCCGCGACGGTGACTTGCCACGCGTCGGGTTCCGGCCCCAGCTGCGCCGACAACACCGTGAACAGCGGACGGAACCGCTTGCCGCCGGCCTGGAACAGGTGCTGAACGGCCTCGGCCATCAGCTCGTCGGCTTTGCCCAGCTCAGTGGCCATCAGCTCTTCGATGCGCGCCACCCCGTCGCGGACCTCCGCGGCGAATGCGGCGTCGCCGAAGTCCACGCCCGCGACCACGGTCGCTGGTGTCTTCATTGCTCCAACATACTGGGGGCGTGGAGGGCGATGGCAGCAGCGGAGCGACCCGGGACATCAGACGGGCCGACGTGGTGGTGATCGGAGCCGGACCCGCGGGTTCGGCGGCCGCCGCGTGGGCCGCCCGCAACGGCCGCGACGTGCTGGTGATCGACTCGGCCCAGTTCCCCCGCGACAAGGCCTGCGGCGACGGGTTGACCCCACGCGCCGTCGCCGAACTCGAGCTACTGGGTCTTGGCCCGTGGCTGGACGGCCGGATCCGCCACCACGGGCTGCGGATGTCGGGCTTCGGCGCCGACGTGGAGATCGCCTGGCCGGGTCGTTCGTTCCCTCCGACGAGCAGCGCGGTGCCCCGCACCGAGCTCGACGACCGGATCCGATCGGTCGCCGCCGACGACGGCGCGAAGATGCTACTCGGCGTCAAAGCGGTTGGCGTGCACCATGATTCGTCTGGTCGGGTGGCCTCGGTGACGCTGGACGACGGGGCGGAGATCGGCTGCACGGACCTGATCGTCGCCGACGGCGCCCGGTCGACGCTTGGCCGCGCGCTGGGGCGGACGTGGCATCAGGAGACGGTGTACGGCGTGGCGATCCGCGGCTACATCGCCACCCCCCGCAGCAGCGAGCCGTGGATCACGTCGCACCTGGAACTGCGCTCGCCCGTGGGCGAGGTGCTACCCGGCTATGGATGGATTTTTCCGCTGGGCAATGGCGAGGTGAACATCGGCGTCGGCGTCCTCGCGACGGCCAAACGTCCCGCCGACACCGCGCTGCGCCCGTTGATGTCCTACTACACAGGGCTACACCGCGAAGACTGGGGATTCTGCGGTGAGCCGCGGGCGGGGCTGTCGGCCCTGTTGCCGATGGGCGGCGCGGTGTCGGGCGTGGCCGGGCCGAACTGGGTACTGATCGGCGACGCCGCGGCGTGCGTCAACCCGCTCAACGGCGAGGGCATCGACTACGGACTCGAGACCGGGCGCCTCGCTGCGGAGTTGCTCGGCACCGGCGACTTGTCGCAGGTGTGGCCGGCCGAGCTGCGGCGCCACTACGGCCGCGGATTCTCCGTGGCGCGCCGATTGGCGCTGCTGCTCACCATCCCCCGGTTCTTGCCGACGACCGGCCCGGTCGCGATGCGCTCCGACTTCCTGATGGGCATCGCGGTCCGGGTCATGGGCAACCTCGTCACCGACGAGGACGCCGACTGGGTCGCGCGGGTCTGGCGCGGCGCCGGAGCGGGTTCGCGCCGCATCGACCGCAGGAAACCCTTCAGCTGATTCTTAGGGTAAACCCCGATTTCATCTCCAGAAATGACGACTAGCGTGTGGGCGATGAGCACGGCCGTCCCCGTCGCGACCAGATACCTGGTGGAGTGGTACCGACCGAACCTGACGCGGGAGTTGATCGACGAGATGGTCGCCGATCTCGACAAGGCCATCGCGGGCATGTGCGCCGAGGGTTCCCCGGTGTGGCTGGTGATGACAGTGGCTGTACCCACCGACGAGGTGCTCTACGGCGTCTTCGCCGCCGACTCACCGGAGTTGGTGCGGACGGCCTGTGAACGGGCCGGGTCGGTGCCAGAGCGGATGAGCGTCGACATCGACGCCCGCACCTTCTAGGGCTTGCTTGCCGCGTGCAGGGCGACGATGCCGCCGGAGAGGTTGCGCCAGCGCACCGCCGACCATCCCGCAGCCGAAATCTGTTGCGCCAGTTGGGGTTGCTCGGGCCATGCGCGGATCGACTCGGCCAGGTACACGTAGGCGTCCGGGTTCGACGACACTGTGGTGGCCATCCGGGGCAGCGCCTTCATCAGGTACTCCTTGTACACCGTGGCGAACAGCCCGTTCGTCGGCGTGGAGAACTCACAGACCACCAGCCGGCCACCGGGTCGCGTCACTCGCGCCATCTCGCGCAGTCCTGCCTGGTGGTCCACGACGTTGCGCAAGCCGAAGCTGATCGTCACGGCGTCGAACGTCCCGTCGGCGAAGGGCAACCGCGTCGCGTCGCCTGCGACCTTGGGCACGTCGCGGTTGGCGCCTGCCGCGAGCATTCCCACCGAGAAGTCGCACGCCACGCAGGAGGCGCCCGATGCGGCCAACTCCAACGTCGACACCGCGGTCCCGGCGGCCAGGTCGAGCACGGTGTCGCCGGGGCCGATCTGCAACGCCGTGCGCGTCGCGCGTCGCCAGAACCGATCCTGGCCGAGCGACAGCACGGTGTTGGTCAGGTCGTAGCGCCGCGCGACGCCGTCGAACATCGACGCCACTTCGTGGGGGTCCTTCTCCAGCGTCGCCCGGCTCACGTTGCCGACGCTACCTGTGAACCTGCCCAATCCGGGAATGGGAACCGCGCCGCCGCACTTGAACACCTGTGACCAGCGAGGAAAGGGACGAGCATGAGCAAGCGGAACGACAAGGTTTGGTTCATCACCGGGGCGTCGCGCGGCTTCGGCCGGGAGTGGGCGATCGCGGCGCTGGAACGGGGCGACAAGGTGGCGGCGACGGCGCGGGACACCGCGACGCTCGACGAACTGGTGGCCAAGTACGGCGACGCGCTGCTGGCGATCAAGCTCGACGTCAACGACCGCGAGGCCGACTTCGCCGCCGTCAAACAGGCCCAGGGCCACTTCGGTCGAATGGACGTCGTCGTCAACAACGCCGGCTACGGGCAGTTCGGCTTCATCGAGGAGTTGTCGGAGGCCGAAGCCCGCGACCAGATCGAGACGAACCTGTTCGGGGCGCTGTGGGTCACCCAGGCCGCCTTGCCGTATCTGCGCGAGCAGCGCAGCGGCCACATCATTCAGGTGTCGTCGATCGGCGGTATTACCGCCTTTCCCAACGTCGGGATCTACCACGCGTCGAAGTGGGCGCTGGAAGGCTTCTCCCAAGCGCTGGCGCAGGAAATCGCGCCATTTGGTGTGTACGTGACGCTG
>JAVRPF010000370.1:0-3818 GCA_032162385.1 Mycobacterium sp. | reverse complement strand
CGTCAAGCGCGTCGATCGTGGTGGTGACGGGATCGCTGTCGAGCGGCATGTCCACCAGCGTGGTGATGCCGCCCGCCGCGGCTGCCGCCGTCGCGGTCGCAAACCCCTCCCAGTCGGTGCCTGGCGCGTTGACGTGGACGTGAGTGTCCACGAAACCCGGCAGCAGCACCGCCGACGGCGGCACGCCGACCTCCTGGCGCGCCCCGAGTTCCGCGTCGAGCGGTCCGACCTCGGTGATGACGCCGTCGACCACACCGATTGCCGCAGCGCGGATCCGGCCGTCCATCAGGACGCGCTCGACCCGCAGCACCACATCCATCAAGTGGCGACCTCGCCGGGAGGAATCGGGCCGAATCGGTCGTGGAAATGCTGGGTCAGTGCGGGCCACACGTGCGGGTCGTGGCCGGGGATCAATGGATATCCCTTGTCGCTGGCCAGCTTCTTCAGCCGGCGGATCGGCTCGATCGTTGCCTCCGGATCGACGTCGATGAATCCGCCGATGGCGAGCTCGTGTTCGATGTTCTCGGTCAGATCGGCGGCGTCGAACGCGAAGACGAAGCCGTCGCCGCCGACCGACTCGTCCAGCTCGACCACGAAGCTCTGATGACCGGGGGTGTGGCCGTAGGTGGGTACCGCCGTGATGCCGGGAGCGATCTCGGCCTCGCCGTCGGCCAGCTGCCAGGCGATGTTCGGGTCGTCGAAGTCGATCCGGGCGATGGCGTGACGTTCCGGTTCGGGATGATTCGACAACCCGTACTCCAGTTCCCGGCGCTGCGCATGGACCGGCACCTTGCCGGCGAACAGCTTCAGTCCCCCGGCGTGGTCGTGGTGCAAGTGGCTGACTGCGACCGCGTGGATGTCGTCGACGTCGACGCCGATGTCATACAGCGACTCCTCGATCGGCTCGCCGGGGCCCGGTAGCACCGGGATGTACTCGACGGTCGGGAAGAACCGCCGGTACAGCGCCGGGTCGCGGATGAGCGCGGTGTTGAATCCGGTGTCGAGCAGCACCCAGCCGCCGTCGGTCTGCAGCAGCACACCGGGCACCGGTTCGCGCATTCGCAGCTCCGGTGCCGCGCCGTAGACCGAGACCGACTTCGGCAGCTCCTCCCAGCCGAGGGTCAGCAGGACGATGCGGCGGACTTTGCCCACGGTCACCCGACCGACAAGGCGGCGACCCGCAACGAGTTCGGGTTCGACAGCGCGTGTGCCTGTTCGACTCCCTTCAGCCACGGCTGCGCGACGACGAAGTCGTCGATGTCGGCAATGTTCAGCCAACACCCGGTGGCGGCGGCCTCGTTGCCTGCGTCCGAGAATGTCTTCGGGTCACCGGATACCAGGCCGCTCGCCAGCGATGAGCTGACCCGCGGCGACGAGCAGCCCAGATAGTTGATACCGCCATCGGCATCCCAGGAGATGTGGCCCCAGGTGTACGGAGACGGGGAATCCGGCCACACCGTGCCGGTGTAGATCTCCGGCGCCGCCTGCATGTCGCTACCGATCCAACCGTAGATCTCGGATGTGGGATAGCCCTGCACCTTCGCCGTGATCCCAGCAGAGGCGAGCTGGGTCTGGATCAGGTTGCTAATCAACTGATTGTCGGGGTTGCTGGTGTCGTAGCCGATGGTCACCGACTTCTGGTCGGCAGGCAGGCCGGCGGCGAGCTTGGTCAGAACCGAGGGGTCATGCGTGATCGTCTGCTTCGCATACTCGGCGGCGATCACGTGCGGCGGATACATCTGTGCGCCGTTCTTACCCCGGCCGAAGAACGTCTGCTTGACCAGCTGGTCGACGTCGATGGCCTGCACCACCGCCGCCCGGGTCGCCTGGTCCTTCATGATGCCCTTCTTCTGATTGATGTAGAAGTAGTTCGACATCATGGTGGGCAGCGAGTAGTGCGAATATTTGCCGTCGTTCAAGTACTGCTCCACCGCGGATGACGGCAGGTCGTGCAGAATCGCGGCGAGCTGACCGTTGTTGAATTGCAATTGCATGGCAGATGCGTCGGTGATGACCGGCATCTCGACCTTCTCGAAATATGGCTTTGGACCCCAATATTCGGGGAACGCCGCCATCGCGTAGTGCGACCCGACCTGCGCGTCGGTGAGCGTGTACGGGCCGGTGCCGAGGTCGTGAGTGGTGAGGTAGTTCTGCGCAAAATCCGAACCGGCATTCTTCTGCAGTCCCGTCGGACTCATCATCCGCGGACCGTAGGGCGAGGCAAGATAAGCGAGAAACTCCGTACTCGGGGCCTTCAGCGTGATGGTTGCGGCATAATCCCCTTGTGTGGTAACCGATTCAACGTCCTTGACCATGTATGCCGGCCCGCCGGCGACGGCCAGCCTCCGGTCGAAGGACGCCTTGATCGCGTCTGACTTGAACGGCGTTCCGTCGTGGAACTTCACACCCTCACGCAGCTTGAACGTGAAGACCTTGTGGTCGGGCGACTCTGTCCACTCGGTGGCCAGCAGCGGCTCGAATTCGGGCTTGTCCGTGCCACCCTTGTACTGCAACAGGCCTTCGTAGGTGTTGGTGGTCATCAGCAGACCCTGGCCGGCGTAGTACACGTCGGGGTCTGGCGGTTGGCCCGGGTCCTGCAGGAATGACAAGTGCAGCACCTTGTCCGTCGGCGCCGCATTCGGCGTACCACCGCCCGAATCCGAACCGCCGCAGGCCGACAGCGTCAGTATCGCGACGGCTCCGGCGGCGGCAATTGCTTTGAATCGGTTTCTCATCGTGCTGCTCCTTCAAGGACGGGACCGGCGGTCCGTTCGAGTCGTTCGAATGCGGTGAGGATCTCGTCGGTGGTGCGCACGGCGCCGGTCTGCAGGTACTCCATGGCGGCGAGCGCCGCGTCGTGCAGGTACTGCGACGAGCCGCCGACACAGTCGGTCACCACACGCACGTAGAAGTCGCGCTGATGCGCATCGGCGAAGGTGTAGTGCACACACACGTCGGTCAGTCCGCCTACCAGAATCAGCGTCGACGCCCGCAGCCCCCGCAGCACGATCTCGAAATCCGTTCCGATGAAACCGGAATAGCGTCGCTTGACGATATGGAATTCATCGGGCAACGGCCGCAGTGACGGCTCCAGATCGGTGCCGGGCCGGCCCTCGACGCAATGCACGCCCTCGGTGCCGTCCAGTTCGCGGCCGAAGTCCACTCCGCTGGGGCGGTGCACCTCCTGGAAGAAGACCACGGGCACACCGGCGGCGCGAGCCGCGGCGAGCAACTTTTCCGCCCGCTCGACGCGTTCGGCGTGACCGGACATCACGGGAATTCCCGCTTCCTCGGCCGACATTGCGCCGCCTTCCTGCATGTCGACCACGACGAGTACGGGATTACCCACGATGAGTGGCTGTGTTGGCACCTAACCTCCTGTGACTGCGATTCGGGGATCTGCCGCTGCCTGCAGGAGATCGACTGCGGTGTTGATCACGACGTAGAGCACGCCCAGCATCAGCGTGACGCCGGCGATGGCGGGGAAGTCCGCCACCGGGATGCTTTGCGCGATGTACTGACCGATGCCGGGCCAGCCGAAAACCTGCTCGACCACGAGCACGCCGGAGAACATCAGACCCACCTGCAGCCCCGTCATCGACATCGCCGAGCCCACACAGTTGCGCAACACGTGCCCCACCATGATTCGGCCCTCGGAAAGTCCTTTGGCCCTTGCAGTTCGGGCGTAGTCGCTGTCCGCATCGGTCAGCAGGCTGGATCGCAGCACTCGTCCGATAGCGACCGCCGGGCCGAGCGCGATCACGATGGCCGGAAGGATCAGGTGGTGCAGCGCGTCGGTGACGACGTCGAACCGCCCG
>JAVRPF010000369.1:0-16801 GCA_032162385.1 Mycobacterium sp. | reverse complement strand
CGTTCATATAGCGCCAGCGGCGCGAAAGTGCGAGGCGCCGTCGCCATCAGCGCTATCTCAACGCCCACGCGCGGTTGACGCGCTGGACGATCTCCGGTCGACTGTTTCCGGCGACGACTCGGATGTGGGTCCAGCCAAGGTGCGCAATGTATTCCGACCGCACGATGTCGCGGCCCCAACGCGGACGCTCGCGATGATCGTCGCCGTCGTACTCGACGGCGATCACCATGTCCTCCCATCCCATATCGAGGTAGTACAGCGGGTAGCCGTCGGGTCCCAGCACCGGGATCTGCGTCTGCGGCCTCGGAAAGCCCGCGTCAATGAGCAGAAGTCGAAGCCACGTCTCCTTTGGTGACTCCGCGCCGGCGTCGACGAGGTCGAGCGCGCGATCCACCCGACGCAGACCCCGGACGTGTGGGTGACGCATTGCCACCGCTTGCACGTCCTCGGCCTTGAAGTGCGTCGCACTCGCCAACGCGTCCAGTCGAGCCACCGCCTGCCCCACCGATCCGCGGAGGGCCAGGTCGAACGCCGTCCGGTCTGCGGTGGTGACGGCCATCCCCTGAAGCAGCGCCACCTCGTCATCGAGCAGGGAGGCCCTGCGCGTGACTACGCCTATCGGCGGCCTGTTGTTGGACCAGTTCAGCTCGATTGCCGTGTCGACGTCGACCCACTTCGCGCCAAGAGCTGCCGACGCCGCAAGACCGGAGACCACCCCTTCGCGCTTGGACCACAACCACGCCGCGGTGGTGCGTTCGGGCAGGCTCAATGCGCCCCGCCGCGGGCCGTACACATCGGGCAGCACCCGCCGGTAGTGCCTCCTCAGGTCATATCGAGTTAGTGCGCCACTCGCAAGAGCCTCGCTGCCGACGAAGATTCGCTCCACGCCCGCACGGTGTCACGTCGGCGGTTTCAGGACTCAATCCATCCACAGGCCAAGCCTTTCCCATTCGGATAGCGCTGGCGGCGCGAAAGTGCGAGTGGCACGGACCCTGAGCGCTATCTCAACGTGCAAAGCAGAGTCAACGAAAAAGGGCGCCCGCAATCGCGGACGCCCTTTCTCTGGGGAGGCTGCTAATCCCTTTGGAAGTAGCTCAGCAGCTGCAGGATCTCGATGTACAGCCAGACCAGCGTGACGGTCAGACCGAGGGCGACGCCCCATGCGGCCTTCTCCGGCGCACCGGCGCGGATCATCTGGTCGGCGGCGTCGAAGTCGAGCAGGAAGCTGAACGCCGCGATGCCGATGCAGACCAGCGAGAAGATGATCGCGATCGGGCCGCCGCTGCGCAGGCCCATGCCTTCACCACCGCCGACGCCGAACATGCCGAGCACCAGGTTGCCGAGCATCAGGACCAGCACGCCGAACATGGCCGCGACCAGCATCCGGGTGAACTTCGGAGTGACGCGGATGGCACCGGTCTTGTAGACGACGAGCATGCCGAAGAACACACCGACGGTGCCCAGGATCGCCTGGAAGATCAACGTCCCCGCGCTTGCACCCGACACGTAGAGGTTGGCCAGCACGAACGAGAAGGCGCCGAGGAACAGGCCCTCGAGTGCGGCGTAGCTCAGCACGATCGCCGGGTTGTCCTGCTTGCGGGCGAAGGTCGCGATCAACACCAGCGCCAAGCCACCGAGTGCGCCAACGAGCACGAACGGCATCGCCAGCGCCAGGTTCTGCGCCACCAGGAAGTAGGAGACGACGGCGACCGCGGACAGCACGGCCAGCGTGATGCCGGTCTTGGTGACGACGTCATCGATGGTCAGCGGCCGGGAGACCCCGGTCTGCCGCTGATCTGGGTACTGCGTCACATATGGGTCGGCCTGTACCTGCTGGGCACCGTAGCCAGCGGCTCCGGTACCAAACTGCGCGTATCCGCCCTGCCCCTTGGGCAGTGACCGAAATACCGGGTTGCTGCTCTCGCGCACCGTCGGATCCTCTCCTGTGCTGTGCTTCGCCTGCTGGCGAATACTCCAACAACGATCAGCGTGTCAGACATGGTTCCCGCCGTCGACACTGAATCTGTGAATCTTCTCAGTAAAGACGCTACCCGTCGGACGATGCTCGACGGCGACGATCTAGATTGCTAAGCCGTGGCCGCAGAAAACGAGGATGTCCTAGTAACCGTCGATAACGGCGTCGGTGTCCTGACGCTGAACCGGCCCAAGGCGATCAATTCGCTCAACGACGTCATGGTGGCGGGCATCGCCAACGCTCTGGACGATTGGGAGAACGACGGTTCCGTTCACACCGTGATGCTGACGGGCGCAGGCGAGCGCGGGTTGTGCGCGGGTGGTGACGTCATCGCGATCTATCACGACGCGCCGGTGGGCGGGGCCGAGACGCGTGCCTTCTGGCACGACGAATACGTGCTCAATGCCCGCATCGCGCGCTACCGGAAGCCGTACGTGGCGGTGATGGACGGCATCGTGATGGGCGGCGGCGTCGGGATCAGCGCGCACGCGAGCACCCGCGTCGTCACCGACACCACTAAGGTGGGCATGCCCGAGGTGGGAATCGGCTTCATCCCCGACGTCGGCGGCACCTACCTGCTCGCGCGCGCGCCCGGACGCCTCGGCCTGCACGCCGCGCTCACCGGCGCCCCGTTCTCCGGCGCCGACGCCATCGCGATGGGCTTCGCCGACCACTTCGTGCCCCACTACGCCCTCGCCGCCTTCAAGCAGGCCGTGGTGACCGACGGCGTCGACGCCGCCCTGGCCGCGCACGAGACGGAGCCGCCGGCCAGCCCCCTTCTGGCCCAACGGCACTGGATCGACGAATGCTTCGCAGGGGAGACGGTCCCCGACATCCTGGCCGAACTGCGCGGCCACGACGCCGGACCTGCCAACGACGCGGCCAACCTGATCGCGACCCGCTCCCCCATCGCGCTGGCCGTCGCGCTGACCGCCGTCAGGCGAGCGGCGGATCTGGACTCACTGGAAGACGTTCTGCGCCAGGAGTATCGGACGTCGTGTGCTGCGCTGCGCTCCCACGACTTCGTCGAGGGCATCCGCGCCCTACTGATCGACAAGGACCGCAACCCCCAGTGGTCACCGTCCACTCTGACGCTGTGCGGCACTGAAGAGGTCGAGGCCTACTTCGCCCCCGCCGACCCCGACCTGACGTTCCCGGAATAGGAATAGGAGAAGCTGTGAGTTACGAGAAGAGTTACGACACCATCCTGGTGACGCGCGATGACCGCGTCGGCACCATCACGCTGAACCGACCCAAGGCGCTCAACGCGCTCAACAGTCAGGTGATGGCCGAAGTCACCACGGCGGCGGCGGAATTCGACGCCGACGCGGGCGTCGGCGCCATCATCGTCACGGGTAACGAGAAGGCGTTCGCCGCGGGCGCGGACATCAAGGAGATGGCCGACCTGTCGTTCGGCGACGTGTTCGCCGCGAACTTCTTCGAGCCGTGGTCGAAGTTCGCCGCCACCCGCACCCCCACCATCGCCGCGGTCGCCGGCTACGCGCTCGGTGGCGGATGTGAGCTCGCCATGATGTGCGACCTTCTGATCGCCGCGGATACCGCCAAGTTCGGCCAGCCCGAGATCAAACTCGGTGTGCTGCCCGGCATGGGCGGCTCGCAGCGGCTGACCCGCGCCATCGGCAAGGCCAAGGCGATGGACCTGATCCTGACCGGGCGCACAATCGACGCCGTCGAGGCCGACCGTAGCGGCCTGGTGTCGCGCGTCGTCCCGGCCGACACGCTGCTCCAAGAGGCGAACGCCGTCGCCGCCACCATCGCCGGCATGTCGTTGTCGGCGTCGCGGATGGCCAAGGAGGCCGTCAACCGCGCGTTCGAGTCCACCCTCGCCGAGGGTCTGCTCTACGAACGCCGGCTGTTCCACTCCGCGTTCGCCACCGACGACCAGACCGAGGGCATGGCGGCGTTCACCGAGAAGCGCCCGCCGAAGTTCACGCACCGTTAAAGTGCGTTCGTGACAGACACGGACGCCAAGGCCGACGCCGCCGACGATCCGCCTGCGGCAGAGCCTGAACCGGCTCCGGCACCGGCACCGGCACCGGCAAAGCCAGATTGGTGGCTTCGCCACTACACGTTCTTCGGCACCGCCGTCGGGCTGGTGTTCATCTGGCTCTCGATGACGCCGTCGCTACTGCCGCGCGGCCCGCTGTTCCAGGGGCTGGTGAGCGGTGCCGCGGGCGCGATCGGTTACGGCCTCGGCGTATTCGGGGTCTGGTTGGTCCGCTTCATGCGTTCCAAGGACAGCAGCCCATCTGCGCCGCGAAAGGCCTGGTTGGGACTCATCGTGGTCGGCATCATCGGCCAGGTTCTCGCCATCATCTGGTTTCACGTATGGCAGGACGACGTCCGCGACTACATGGGCGTACCCCGGTTGGGTTTCTGGGACCACCCACTGACTGCCGTGCTGTCCATCGTCGTCCTGTTCGCCTTCGTCGAAATCGGTCAGCTGGTCGGCAAGCTGGTGCGCTACCTGGTACGCCAGTTGGAACGCGTTGCACCGCCCAGGGTTTCGGCGGTCGTGGTGGTCAGCCTCCTCCTCGTCCTGACCATCGCGCTGCTCAACGGTGTCGTAGTCCGTGTCGCGATGAGCGCGCTCAACAACACCTTCGAATCGGTCAACAACGAGACAGACCCCGACAACCCCGCGCCCACCACGACGTTGCGCTCGGGCGGGCCGCAGTCGCTGGTCACCTGGGAGTCGCTGGGCCATCAGGGCCGGATCTTCATGACCGGCGGGCCCACCGTCGACGACCTCTCGAAGTTCAACGGCGCCAGGGCAGTCGAACCGATCCGCGCCTACGCCGGGCTGAACTCCGCCGACGGCATCAAGGCCACCGCCGAGCTGGCCGCCAGGGAACTGCAGCGCACCGGCGGGCTGAACCGCGCGGTCGTCGCAGTGGCGACCACGACGGGCACCGGCTGGATCAACGAGGCCGAGGCGTCCGCGCTGGAGTACATGTACGACGGCAACACGGCGATCGTGTCGATGCAGTACTCGTTCCTGCCGAGTTGGCTGTCGTTCCTGGTCGACAAGGAGAACGCCCGACAGGCCGGCCAGGCACTGTTCGAGGCCGTCGACGAGTTGATCCGCGCGATGCCCGAGAACACCCGACCCAAGCTGGTCGTGTTCGGCGAGAGCCTCGGCTCGTTCGGCGGTGAGGCGCCGTTCCTGGCCCTGAACAACCTCGTCGCGCGCACCGACGGCGCGCTGTTCTCCGGCCCGACGTTCAACAACACCATCTGGACCGATCTGACCCGCAACCGCGACGAGGGTTCACCGGAGTGGCTGCCCATCTACGACAAGGGCGAGAACGTCAGGTTCGCGGCGAAGGCGGAGAACCTCGGCAGGCCCGCCGATCCGTGGGGCAACCCGCGGGTGGTGTACCTGCAGCACGCATCCGACCCGATCGCGTGGTGGAGTCCCGACCTGCTGTTCACCAAGCCGGACTGGCTGCGCGAACCGCGCGGCTACGACGTGTCGCCGCGCACGGAGTGGATTCCGATCGTGACGTTCCTGCAGGTGTCTGCCGACATGGCGGTGGCAGTCGACGTACCGGACGGACATGGCCACGTCTACGTGCGCGACGTGGCCAATGCGTGGGCGGCGATCCTGCAGCCGCCGGGATGGACCCCGGCCAAGACCGAGAAACTGCGTCCGCTGCTGCGCTCGGACGAATGATTCAGTTGAGCTGAGCCAGGACGCCGACCGCCTTCAGAGCGTGGTATCCGCCGATCACGTCGGTGGCGGCATGCAGGCCCAGGTCGACGAGCGACGCAGCGGCCAGGCTTGACGTGTAGCCCTCTGAGCACAGCACGATCCACTCGACGTCGTCGCCGACCGCCTCGGGCAGTCGGGCATCGCTGGTGGGGTCGCAGCGCCACTCGAGCACGTTGCGTTCGATGACCAGCGCGGCCGCGACGTCACCCTCCCGCGCCCGTTGCGCGGCGGGCCGGATGTCGACGAGCCGCGCGCCGCGCTCCAGCGCGGCCGGCACGTCGCGCGCCTCGATCCGCGTCAACTTCGCCCGCGCGGACTCCAACGCGGCGTCGATGCGGCTCGCCACTAGTCGCCCTCCGGCTTGTCGGTCAGTTCGGTGCGGTCGCGACGCAGCGTGTTCCGATCGGTCACGTCGTAGTACGACATCGCGGTCAGCGGCGGCGAGTAGGCGTGCACGCTCAGGGTGGGCCCGGCGACGTGCGTCGGCTCGGGCGCCCACACCACGTCGTGCACCCAGCCGAGCGGGAAGCCCGCCTGATCGCCCGCGGTCAACCGTCGGTGCTTCAGGCCGTCGCCGTCCCATCGCGTCTCGGCCAGCGACCCGGACACCACGGTCAGCGCCCCCAGCGAGCCGCCGTGGTCGTGCAGTTCGGTGGACCGGTCGGGCACCCAGCTGATCAGCCACACGTCGAGTTCGTCGTCGCCGTACAGCCGGGTGAACCAGCGCTCGTCGATGGGCGCGCCGTCGGCAGGCAACAGGTGGTCGTAGCGGCCGGACAGCACGTCGTCGGCGGCGCGGTCGGTGGTGTGCAAGAGATCGGGCAATCGCAGCCGGGTCGGCGCGACGATGGACGGGGATGCGAGTGACATGGCGACACGAACTCCAGGAGAGAAGGACGGGCAGGGGGCGGGCGTCAAGCCCGACAACACTCCTGAGACGTAGTCCGGTCCATCACGGTCGCGAGTGTTGCATAGATTGGCGGCATGCGCAGCTACCCGACCCTGGCCGTGACTGCTGCGACGGCGGTCATTTCCGCCGTCCTCGCCGGCTGCTCGTCGGGGTCCGACGGCGGCAATCCGTCGCCCCCGCCATCCACGTCCGTGGCGTCCGCGACGCCCACCACGGCGACGACAAATGAGACCCACACGGCCGCGCCGGGTGCCGTCAGTGTCTCCCCCAACGGCGTGACCACCGCGGTGGGCACACCCGCCGAATCGACCGAAGATGAGTACTTCCAGGCCTGTCACGCTGCGAAGGTGTGGATGACGGAGCAAGGCGGTGACCAGAAGGCGCAGTTCGAGCCGTTCCTGGCCAGCGTGCAGTCGTCGGACGCGCCGGGACCGGGCACGTTCAACAAGCCGTGGTCGCAACTCTCGCCGGGCCGCCAGGCGGCGGTCATCGTCGCGGTCGAAGCCGCCGCCGACGACCTGTGCGGCTGATCGCCTCTGTGGCTGATCGCCGCCTTTAAATCACGACGGCCGAAAGCCGGTCCGGCGGCACGATGCCTGCCGGTGCCCGCGGTCCGGAAAGACCCGACACGCAGGCATTTAGCGCGTCTACATGTTGTGGCGCCAATCACAAATATGGGTACAATGTGCTCCACATCACTTGAAGGGATGTCCAATGGGCGGATCTAAGGACGGCCCCATCGGGCATCGCCAGAACGCGCTTCCGCGCGCCGCCGGCGGATCGATCAACGGCACGAAAGTGCTGCTCGGCATCGTCCTCCTCCTCATCGCCATCGCCTCGATCACCGGTGTCGTCGTCGCCGTATCCAGCGGGCAACCGCAGATCGCGCTGATCATCGGCCTCCTCGCGGCCGCGTTCTTCTGCCGCGTCGGCTGCTAACCCACACCCCACACCAGACAGAACGTGTGTCCCGCCGGGTCGCGATGGACCCGGAAGTGATCCTCGCCGACGGCGTCCGTCACCCGAGTTCCCCCCAGCGCCAACACCTTCCGTTCCGCATCCTCGACGTCGTCGACCGCGACGTCCAAATCGGTGAGTACCACCCAGGTGTCGTCCTCGGCCACCGGCACGCCACCGAGCAGCCCGGCGTAGAAGTCCGCCAATCGGCGCGGGTCCCTGCAGTCGATCACTACGGAGTGAAGTGTTCCGATGCATGATGGATCCAGCGGTGCACTGGCCGTCCGAAATGCACTGCCGTCCGAATTCGGTTGCACAGCGGGGAGAAGCGGATGGATCTGGCCAATGACACGGTGCTGATCACGGGCTCGAGCGGCGGGATCGGCGAGGAGTTCGCCCGTCAGCTCGCGCAACGTCGCGCCAACCTGGTGCTGGTCGCCCGTCGCCTCGACAAGCTCGAAGAGCTGCGCACGACCCTTCTGGCGCGCCATCCCGACATCGAGGTCGACGTCATCGCGGCGGATCTGTCGGCGCCGGGTTCGGGGGCGAAACTGGTCGATGAAGTCGGCGCCCGCGGCCGTCGCATCGACGTGCTCATCAACAACGCCGGCGTCGGACTGCACGGCGACTTCGTCGATCAGGATCCCGAACGCAACGCCGCGCAGATCCAGCTGAACTGCGGAACCCTCGTCGATCTCACGGCTCGCTTCCTCCCGGCGATGACCCGGGCGCGGCACGGCGTGATCATCAACGTCGCCTCGACGGCGGCGTTCCAACCGACGCCGAGCATGGCCGTGTACGGCGCCACCAAGGCGTTCGTGCTCTCGTTCACCGAGGCGCTGTGGCAGGAAACCAAGGGAAAAGGAGTGCGCGTGCTGACGTTGTGCCCGGGCGCCACCGAGACCGAGTTCTTCGCCCGCACCGGGGAGGAGTTCCTGACCCGCGGGCGCCAGACACCGAAGCAGGTCGTCGATACCGCCATGAAGGCACTCGACAAGTCAACTCCCACGGTCGTTTCCGGCCTGGCGAACACGGCGCTAACGCTGTCCACTCGGTTCGTGCCGCGACGGGTATTGGCGCCGATATCACAACGGCTGATGAAGTCGACCTGACGGCGGACGGGCAGACTGTTGCCATGCGAGTCGCGTTGTCACTCGGTAGTGGAGGGGCCCGCGGATACGCGCACATCGGCGTTATCAACGAGTTGCGTGATCGCGGCCACCAGATCGTCGGCATCGCCGGATCGTCGATGGGTGCACTGGTCGGCGGGCTGGAGGCCGCGGGCAGGCTCGACGAGTACGCCACCTGGGCAAGCTCGCTGACGCAGCGCGCGGTGCTGCGACTGCTCGACCCGTCGCTCACCTCGGCGGGAGTGTTGCGCGCCGAGAAGATCCTCGACGCCGTCCGCGAGATCCTCGGCCAGGCCGTAATCGAGGACCTGCCCATGACCTACACGGCGGTGACCACGGATCTGATTGCGGGCAAGTCGGTGTGGCTGCAGCGCGGGCCGGTCGACGAAGCCATTCGCGCCTCCATCGCGATACCGGGAGTGATCAAGCCCCACGTGCTCGACGGCCGCCTGCTCGCCGACGGCGGCATTCTCGACCCGCTGCCGATGGCGCCGATCGCCGCGGTCAACGCCGACCTGACGATCGCCGTGAGCCTCGGCGGCGCCGACCCCAACCGAACCGGGGCGCCACCCGAACCGGGCCAACGACCGAACTGCTCAGCCGAATGTGGCGTAGCACAACGGCTTTGCTCGACACATCGACGGCCCGCACGGTGCTCGACACGCCCGCTGCCCGGACGGTACTCAATCGGTTCACCAACGACGGCGTTGAGATCGACGACCACGACAAAGAAGCGTCGGTGCCAAGGCTGGGCAGCTTCGAGGTGATGAATCGCACCATCGACATCGCGCAGGCCGCGCTCATGCGCCACACCCTCGCGGCCTATCCGCCCGACCTGCTCATCGAGGTACCACGCACCGCATGCCGCAGCCTGGAGTTCCACCGCGCCGACGAGGTCATCGAGATCGGTCAGGAACTCGCCGCCGCGGCACTCGATGCCCTCGGTGTCGGCTCAGTAACCGAGTCACCGGTCGCTGAAATCGAAGGCTCCTGAATCAAATTCCTAGAAACCGCGCGACGCGAGCGGCCTCGCGGCGCCCTTGTTCGCGGCCGGCGCGGGCCGACGGGATCCGGCATGCCGGGTCGAGTGGGTTGCGGCCGAATGCGGTGAGCGCGGCCTCGTCGGCGAACACGGCCAGCGTCTCACCGGGAAACTCGTCGATCTCGACCGCCGCGCCACTTCCGAAGGGCGACGGCGAGTTCTTCCCCGCAGGCACGAGGGCGACGACGGCGTCGCAGTCCCCGGCCACGGACATGTTCACCGTGCTGCCCACCCCGCCGTCAATGAAGCGGCGATCGCCGATCGTGACGGGCGGCCAGGCTCCCGGCACCGCGCAGCTGGCGGCCACTGCATCGACGAGTTCCACACCCGAGTCGCCGTCGAGGACCACCAGCTCCCCAGTGACGGCGTCGATGGCCGTCATCCGCAACACCCGCGCGGGCCACTGGTGCGACGGCAGCCGATGGGCGATCACGGCGCGGCGGACCGGCTCGGCGACGGTGTCGGCGGCCAGCGCGATGGCGCCGATGCGTTGCAGCTTGTGCTCCTTGGTGGCGCCGGGCGTCATCATCGCGGTGACGAACAACTCGGCGATGTCGTCGAAGTCCACCCCGGAATGGATTTCGTGCGACTCCTCGGCAACCTGGCGGGCGAAGAGTTCGTCGAGGCCGGCACCGCTGCCGAGCTGAGCGGCAACCGTCGAGCCCGCCGAGGTGCCGAGCAGCACGTCGGAGGCCAGTAACGCCTGCACCGCCGCGGGAGCCCCGTCGGCGATGCCACACAGAATGCCCGTCTCCCAGGCGATGCCCGCCAGTCCACCACCGGCCAGCACCAGTCCGCGCTTCGTCACGGAACTGGAGTGTGCCAGGTGGCGGAAGCGACGACCCCGAACCGTAGGGTCATCCCATGCTCGGTCGTAGCGCTCTCGCATCGGTCGCTGCGGCAATCCTGCTGGTCGCCGGCACAGCGTCGGCCGCCGCGGAACCGCCCGCGCCGCCCGCACCGATCGTCCCGCCGCCGGTCCAGCCGGCCAATATCGGCGACCTCAAGATCGACGCCATCCAGTACTACGACAGCGGCGCCTATCTGACCGATCTCCAACTGGCCGCTGCACCCGCCGTCGCCTGGATCGACGAGGAGGCGCCGCGGGTAGAGCGACCGGCGGTGGTGTTCGACATCGACGAGACCGCGCTGTCCAATTGGGAAGTCATCAAGGCCAACGACTTCGGCCGCGTCATCGACGGACCTTGCGCCGAACTGCCGCAAGGTCCGTGCGGTTGGCGGGCCTGGGACCTGACCGCCCAATCCACCATCATCGGGCCGACGATGGACGTCTTCACTGCGGCCCGCGACCGTGGCGCGGCGGTCTTCTTCATCACCGGACGTGACGACTCGCAACGCGCCGCCACCGAACGCAACCTGGCCGCCGTCGGCTACACCGGATACACCCAGCTGATCATGGAACCCGTTGGCGCGCACTTCGCCTCGGCATCCGACTTCAAGGCCCCGCAGCGTGCCGACATTCAGGGACGCGGCTACACCATCATCGCCAATATCGGCGATCAGCCGTCGGATCTCGAGGGCGGCTTCGCCCAGCGGACCTACCTGCTGCCCAACCCGTTCTATCGAATCCCCTGAAGGAGGAACATGGCCGACACGATGAGAGCCCAGCGCTTCTACGCCGATTCCAAAACGATTGCGGTGGCGGATGTTCCGATTCCGGAACCCGGCCCCGGCGAAGTTCTGGTCAAGGTGGCGTTCTGCGGGATCTGCCATTCCGACCTGAGCCTGATCAACGGCACCTTCCCTGCGCAGCTGCCGGTGGTGACGCAGGGGCACGAGGCATCGGGCACCGTCGCCAAGCTCGGACCGGGCGTGACCGGATGGGCCGACGGCGACCGGGTGGTGGTGGCCGCGGGCCGGCCCTGCATGGAGTGCGTGAACTGCCGACGTGGGGACGTGTCGAACTGCCTGCGGATCCGGTTGATGGCCTTCGCCTACGACGGGGCATGGGCGGAGTACACCGTGGCCCAAGCCTTCGGCCTCACCAGGGTTCCCGACAACGTGCCACTGGAGCAGGCGGCGATCCTGGCCGACGCGGTGTCGACACCGTTCGGCGCGGTCGTCCGAACCGGCAACGTCGGCATTGGTGAGTCCGTCGGGGTGTGGGGCGTCGGCGGGCTCGGCACCCACATGGTTCAGTTGGCCCGCCTCGTCGGCGCCGCACCGATCGTCGCCGTCGACATCAAGGCCGCCATTCTCGACCGGGCGCTCGCCGTTGGAGCCGACTATGCGTTCGACGCCCGCGACCCCGACCTCCCCGCCAAGATCTCCGAGGCCACCGGCGGCCGGAATCTTGACGTCGCGTTCGATGCCGTCGGGCTGAAGTCGACGTTCGAGCAGGCACTGAACAGCCTGACGGTAGGCGGCCGACTGGTCGGCGTCGGCATGAGCGCCGACGCGCCAACCATTGGCCCGATATCGATCTTCAACCTGTTCAAGCGGCAGGTGCTGGGCCATCTCGGCTACCAGAACGCCGATATCGGCACGCTGGCGCAGTTGGTATCCCTCGGACGACTCGACCTGTCGCGCTCGATCAGTGCTGTGGTGCCCCTCGAGGACGTCGCACTGGGCATCGAGAAGCTGGACGAGGCCGACGGCGACCCGATCCGGATCCTGGTGCGGCCGTGACGGGCCTGGCGGGTCGCGTCGCACTGCTCACCGGCGCGTCGGGCGGCATCGGCAAGGCCATCGGCCGGCGACTGGCCGACGAGGGCGTCGACGTGTGCCTGGCCTACGGCCGCCACGGCGACGACGCGGAGCAGGTGGCCGCCTACGCCCGTGGACTGGGCAGGCGGGCGGTCACCGTGGCCTCCGACATGGCGGATCCACAGGCACCGGCGGACCTCGTCGCATACGCGGCCCGTGAACTCGCCGATGTCGACCTGCTCGTCGCCAATGCGGGCACCGCCGACATACGGGGATGGGAGAACATCGATCTCGCGTCCTGGAACGCCACGCTGGCGGTGAACCTCACCGCGCCGTTCCTGTTGGCACAGCAGGTTCTGCCCGGGATGATCGAGCGGCGGTTCGGACGGATTCTGTTCATCTCGTCGGTCGCCGCGCTCAACGGCGGCGTGGTCGGCGCCCACTACGCCGCGAGCAAGGCGGGCCTGCACGGACTGATGCACCACCTCGCGCCGCGGGTCGCGGCCGACGGCGTCACGGTCAACTCGCTGGCGCCTGCGTTGGTCGGCGATACCAAGATGTTTCCCGCGGACCTGGAAACCGGGACGCCTCCGGTGCCCATCCCGGTGGGCCGGGTGGGACGGCCCGACGAGATCGCCGACATGGCGATCACCATGCTGCGCAACGGTTATCTCACCAACAAGGTGATCACGGTCGACGGCGGCCTGGTCGCGCGTTAGTCACCGCAGGTGCGGCGCCGCCTTGCCACTGATCAGCGGTAGATCGAGATAGGTCACGATGCCGGGGGCAGCCGCGCACACCGCGGGGATCGAGTTCACGCAGTGCGCGGCGGTCGCGACGATGCCGGACTCTGGGGGTTCGTCACCGAACTCGGACTGGAATCCCTTGAAGCTCACCCTCACATCGGGATTGCCTTTCACCTCGATCTCGTAGCGCTGCCCCTCGGGGCCGAATGTCCATGCGGGATCAAGGTTCTCCTCGCCCATGAACCAGTTCACCGTGACCCGGACAACGACCTCGTCGCCGACGAGCGCTTCCCAGTGGAACTTTCGGGCCGCGACCTGGCCGGGCTGGATGGCGCCCATCGGCGAATCGATGGGTGCGGTCGCCACCGCGATCTCCTGGGTAGCGCGGATCTTCGGGTCGACGTTGAACCCCACCTTGTCGACGATCATCTTCACGGACTGGATGAAGCCGCCGTCGAGCAGTTTCTGCATCGGTCCTGTCAGCGCCTTCTCCGGGGTGTCCCCGAAACCCATCACATACCTCAAGACGTCGGGCGCTTCATAGGTACGTAGGTCGGAGAACTCCTCGGCGCGAACGAATGTCACGCCGGTGGACATGACCGAAATCATCAGCGGGAACTTGTCGCTGATGCCGCCGGGTGCGATGCCGGTGCCGTGCAACGTGACGTTGCCATCCAGGGCCGCCGCGCGTAACGGTGCGGCTTCCTTCTCGCCCGGGTAGAACCATCCGACCGGCGTCACCACATTCTTGCCGGATTTCAGCAGCGCAGCCACCTCGTCGGGGTTGGGCATCAGCGGCGCGTAGATCACCGCGTCGGCGTCCAGCGCCATGATCGCGCCCACGTCGTTGGTGGCGGTGACGCCGACTGCCGCGGTGCCGATGATGTCGCCGACGTCCTTGCCGCTCTTGGCCTCCGAGTGCACCCAACAGCCGGCCAGTTCGAGGTCGGGGTGTTCGAGCACCCCCTTGATCGCGGCGATGCCCACCCCGCCCGTCGCCCACTGCACGACCCGTAACGCCATGTCGCCATCCCTTCCGAGCAGTCGAAAACTAGAACACGTTCCACTCAGATCTACACCACGCATCCACTGCAGGCGGCACAATCAGCGGTGATGATTCTCGACTTCGGCGTTCTTGGGTCGTCGCAGATGAGCGTCGACGGCGCACCACTGCCGTTGGGTACGCCCAAGCAACGAGCCGTGCTGGCGATGCTGGTGAGGGGCCGCAACCGGCCGGTGAGCAGCGACTCGCTGGTCAACGCGGCCTGGGAGCTGTTCCCGCCACCGGAGCCCAAGGCCAGCTTGCACTCGTATGGCTCCAACCTGCGCAGGCTGGTGGCAGGTGCCGGACTCGACCCGAAGACGGTGCTTGCCAGCGCACCCCGGGCTACCGGCTGTCGGTCGCCAACGCCCACTGCGACATCGGCCGTTTCATCGCGCACGGGACCGCAGGCGTCCAGGCGGCCGCCGCGGGTCAGTTCGAGCAGGCCGCATACCAGTGGCTGAAGTCGACGCTGGCCGACGACCTCGGCATCGATCCGGGGCCTTCGGTGCTCGCCCTGCACGGGCGAATCCTGCGTCAGGAGCCGCTGAACGTCAGGAAGGCCGCCCAGACCACGGCGGTGCACAAGAGCAGCAGCATCGACCTGCGCACCGCCGTGATCATCGACACCGGCACCAGCTACGTGACCACCGACCTGCGGTCGGCGAACGGGGTGGACGTCGGCGGACAGCGGATTCGCGGCACCGCAACCCTCGAGCACGCGGACCGCGTCCGCATCTGCGATCACGAGTTCGTCTTCGAGATCGGCAGTCCGCCAGCGTCGTGACGGCGGTGGTTTCGCCTGTCAGGCCCACAGCTACGCATTAGGGTGCTAGCTGCACGCCACCCAGCTGCCGATATTCGCGGTGGTTCGAGGAGACGGCACATGAGCGAGCCGAAGTCGCGAGAGGGCACCCAATTCGGGCCCTACCGCCTGCTGCGGCTGATCGGCAAGGGCGGGATGGGCGAGGTCTACGAGGCCGAGGACACCGTCAAGGATCGCATCGTCGCGTTGAAACTGCTGCCGGAAGGCGTGTCTCACGACCCGGTGTTCCGCAAACGGCTGCAGCGCGAGGCGCATTCGGCCGGACGACTGCAGGAACCGCACGTGGTGCCCATCCACGATTACGGCGAGATCGACGGCGTGCTGTACGTCGACATGCGCATGATCAACGGCTCCGACTTGCGCAAGATCCTGAAGAACTTCGGGCCGATGACGCCGGCGCGGGCGGTGGCCATCGTGCGCCGGGTCGCATCCGCGCTCGACGCCGCGCACGAGGGCGGCGTCATGCACCGCGACGTCAAACCCGAGAACGTTCTGGTCAATCGCGACGACTTCGCATATCTGGTCGACTTCGGCATCGCCAATGCGGCCAGTGACGAGAAGCTGACCGAACTGGGCACGGCGGTGGGCACCTACGCCTACATGGCTCCGGAGCGGTTCACCAACGACGCGGTGACCTACCGCGCCGACATCTACGCGCTGGCGTGCGTGCTGCACGAGTGCCTGACGGGGTCGCAGCCCTTCGTCGGCGACAGCGTCAGCGTGGTCATCACCGCGCATCTGATGCAGCCGATCCCCTGCCCGAGCGTGGAGCGCCCCGGTATCCCGGCTGCGTTCGATCAGGTGATCGCCAGGGGCATGGCCAAGAAGCCCGACGACCGTTACGCCTCCGCAGGCGATCTGGCGATGTCGGCCACAAATGCGCTGACCGCCCGCGACCAGGATCAGGCCGAGACCATCCTGCAGCGCGGCGAGGCGGCCACGATGCCGGGGATGGCGATGGGCTCGGTGGCCACCATGGCTGCGCACCCTCCCACCCCGTCTCCGTTTGGTGCCACCCCGTCTCCGGGCGCGCCGCCGCCCCCGATTCCCTACGGCGCCACCCCGCCTCCGGGCGCGCCGCCGCCTCCAATTCCGTACGGCGCCACGCCTGCACCGTTCGCGGCGGCGACCCCACCGCCGTTCGGCACCGCTCCGCCGCCCCAGCAGTACGGGTTCACCGGGCCGCCGCCGCCCGGTCCCACTGGCGGCCCTTCATGGCTCCCGCCGCCCGGCTCGAATCCGCCGGGCCCGAAGCCGGGTGGCAGCAAGATGCCGTGGATCCCGGTCGCCGCGATCGGCGGCGTCCTGCTGCTCGCCCTGGCCGCCATCGGCATCTTCTTTCTGGTCAAGCCCGACGACAAGAAGGCGGGTCCGACGATGCCCACCGCATCCACCACGAAGTCCTCCGAGCGGTCGACGACGTCGCGGACCAGGACCACCACCACGCCGCCGGACAACCCGGACTCGTTCCAGGCCAAGCTGATGGCGCTCATCCCGACCGGCTACCCGACCAGCGTGTGCGAGGCGGCCAGCCCGCCCCCGCCGGGAGCGCTGGCCACCATCGACTGCGCCAAGTCCGTCCAGCCCGGCGGGCCGGACGCGGCGCGCTACTCGATCTTCGCCGACAAGGACCAGTTGATCCTGCACTTCAACGAGTCGCTCAAGGAGAACGACGAGACGCTTCGGTGCCCAGGCGCGGACGCCGATTCGCCCATCGACTGGAACTTCAAGGCCAACCCCGACGAGGTCGGGGGGCAGGTGGCGTGCGGC
>JAVRPF010000368.1:0-5896 GCA_032162385.1 Mycobacterium sp. | reverse complement strand
TGTGATTGCTCAAGAGGAGGCCTACCCGGGTCAGCAGCGAGCTACACACGGTCGTCCCGGAGATTCGGGAGAGGCCTGTCGATCGCTACGCTCGCTGGATGACGGAGTCGAAACTGGGGTTCACCGGGTTCACCGAGGCTGCACTCGACTTCTACGACGACTTGGAGATCGACAACACCAAGTCGTTCTGGGAAGCGCACAAGGACGTCTATCTGGCGGCCGTTCAGGCGCCGATGACCGCGCTGGTCACTGCGCTGGAGCCGCAGTTCGGCAAGGCCAAGGTCTTCCGGCCGTACCGCGACGTCCGGTTCGCGAAGGACAAGACGCCCTACAAGACACACCAGGGCGCCTTCGTCGGAGCAGGTCCCGCCTGCGGTTGGTACGTCGAGATCGCCGCCCGCGGAGTCCGCACCGGTGCCGGCTTCTACGACGCCAGCGCGTCGGACCTCGGCCGGATCCGGGCTTCGATCGCGAACGAGCTGACGGGCGCGCAGCTGCAACGAATCCTGGCCAAATTGGAGAGGGCCGGGTTCACGGTCGGCGGTGACCGCCTAAAGACCTCACCACGCGGGTACGACGCCGACCACCCGCGCATCGAACTGCTCCGGCACCGTTCCATGACGGTCGGGAAGGACTACGGCTTCGAGCCGGTCATCCATACCCCCGACCTCGTCAACGCCGTCCGCGCGGACTGGAAGGCCGCCCGTCCGTTGGTCGACTGGGTCACCGACCGCCTCGGGGACTAGAGCGCACGCAGATTCGGGATGGCCTGCCTGGCCCCGAACCGGGGATTGCGGGCCAATCCACTGACTTCCAGCAGCCGTACCGCGCGGTGCCGATGCGGACGCAACGGCTCCAGCAGTTCGACCATCTCCGGGTCGTCGATCCGGTGGCCGAGCAGCGTGCACCCGACCACGTTCGCCAGGTGGTAGTCGCCGACCGACAGCGCGTCGGCGTCGCCGAACGCGCGCTGCGCGGTCTCGGCCGCGGTCCACTCCCCGACACCCGGCAGCGACATCATCGCTGTGCGGGCGTCGGCGGCGGGACGGCTCGACAGCTGCTCCAGGGAGTCGGCCCGCTGCGCACACCCGACCAGGGTTCGGGCCCGGCCAGGGTCCACGTTGGCGAGGTGGAACTCCCACGACGGGATGCGCCGCCACACGTCGGCCGACGGAGGCACCCGCATCCGCTCCGGGGCCGGACCGGGCGCCGGAGTGCCGTACTTGGTGACCAGCAGCCGCCACGCACGGAACGCATCCTTGCCCGACACCCGCTGTTCGAGGATGGCGGGGATGAGGGCTTCCAGGACGCGGTCGGTGCGTCCGAGCCGTAGGTGCGGCACCTTGCGATGGGCCGCGGCGATGGTCGGTTCGACGGGTGCGAATCCCGTCGCGTCGTCGTTGGCGCCGAGCATCGCGGGCAGTCGCGTGAGGAACTCGTCGGCGCCGTCGCCCCATGCCTCGCCCTCGACGGCGTCGCGCGCCGACTTGGTGATCCGGGCGGTGACCGGACCGCTGGCCATCAGGCTGGTCTTCCAGATGGCACCGTCGACGCGTTGGTAGCAGGGATCGCCAGGACCGCGCCGCAGCGGCGACAACGTGTGCGCCGGGCTGGCGGGCCCGTCAAACACCACGACTGCGGAACTGGGCACCGCGTAAAGGCTAGGCCCCGGACCGGTCAGGTGAGGACGACGTCCGCCTTGTCGGAGTAGAACGCGACGTGACCGGCGATCTTGCCGACGGCCGGGTACGGCTGCTCGTAGGTCCAGATGACGTCGTCGACGGTATTGCCTGCGGCGGTCACGTGGTAGTAGTTCGCCTCGCCCATGTACGGGCAGTAGGTAATGTTGTCGCTGCGACTCAACGTGGAATCGACGACATCGGTCAGCGGTACGTACTGCACCGCGGGGTACGTCGACTCCTGCAGCGTCAACGCCGCGTCGCCGCATGACCGACCTTGATGCCGCTCACGTTGCGGCGAGTGTGGACATCGCCGCCGACGCTGACACGGTTTACCGCATGATCACCAACCTGCCCACCCTGGCCGAACTCGCCGAGGAGACCACCTCGATGCAGTGGCTGACGGGCGACGTCGCCGTCGCTGGTGCGAAGTTCAAGGGCACCAATTGTCACGGCACCAAGACCTGGTCGACCACGTGCATCGTCACCCACGCCGAGCCAGGACAGGTGTTTGCCTTCGACGTCCGCAGCGCGGCGGTACCCGTGTCCCACTGGCGTTACGACATCGAACCCGTCGACGGCGGCTGCCGCGTCACCGAACGCACCTGGGACCGTAGGCCGGGCTGGTTCAAGGTTCCGGCGGGATGGGCGACCGGCGTGAAGGACCGCACGTCCGCCAACGTCGAACACATCGACCGCACCTTGGCGCGATTGAAGGCGAAGGCGGAAGCGTCGGTCTGACGGTCAGGGCCTGCCGGTAATCACGTCCGCGAGGCGCGCAATCGGCGACGTCGTCGCACGGCCGCCCGCCTCGTGCCGGTCGGCCACCTTGTACGCGATGTAGAGGCCGCGCACGCCCAGCCACCGCATCGGCTCGGGCTCCCAGTTGCGGGACCGGTGGCCGACCCATGGCAATTCCGTCAGCGGGGTGCTCTGGTCAAGGACGAGATCGGCGAGCGTGCGCCCGGCGAGGTTGGTCGCCGTCACCCCGTGCCCGACGTAGCCGCCCGCCCAGCCAAGGCCCGTCGCGCGGTCAAGCACGACGGATGCCTCCCAGTCGCGTGGCACCGCCAGCACGCCGCACCAGCCGTGGGCGATCGGCACGTCGCGAACCTGCGGGAGCACGTCGCGCAGCACCTGGCTGAGGTGCCGGATGGTGCGCTCAGGGACGCGGCCGTCGACGTCGGTGCGCGACGCATAGCGGTACGGCACGCTGCGGCCGCCGATCGCAATGCGGTCGTCGACGGTGCGTTGGGCGTAGAAGAATCCGTGCGCCGTGTCACCGACGGTTTCCCGGCCGTCCCAGCCGATGCTTTCCCACAGGTGGGCGCCGATCGGCTCGGTCGCGATCATCGAGCTGTTCATCGGCAGCCAGCGGCGACGCAGGCCCGGCAGGGCGGCCGTGAATCCTTCGGTGGCGCGCAGCACGATCGGCGCCGTGACGATGCCGGACTTCGTCGTCGCGCGTCCCTGGCTGATCTCGGTTACCGGTGACTGTTCGTAGATCTGGACGCCGAGCCGCTCCACGGCATCGGCAAGGCCGCGGGCCAGCCGGGCCGGATGGATCCGCGCGCAGTGCGGCGTGAAGTAGGCCGACACCACGCCGTCGAATTTGATGCGCCTGGCCGCATCGGCCGTCGTCAATGGCTCGATGCCGTCGACCTGCCAGTTGCGCTCCTCCTCGATCGAACTCGCCAGTCGGGCGGCCTGCGCCCGGTTGCGCGCGATTTCCAGGTTGCCGCCCTTCACGATGCCCGCGTCGATGCCCTCCCGCGCGGCGACGTCGGCGACCTCGTCGACGGCCTCGTTCAGCGCACGCTGCCAGGCCACCACGCGGTCGCGGCCGCATTGGCGGGCCATCGCGTTGCGGTCGCCGGGCACCAGCCCCGACAGCCACCCGCCGTTGCGACCCGAGGCGCCGAAGCCGGCGAACTGCGCCTCGAGCACCACGATGCGCAGTCGCGGATCGGCGCGCTTGAGGTAGTAGGCCGTCCAGAGCCCGGTGTAGCCGGCGCCCACGATGCAGACGTCGGCGTCGCGGTCACCCGGAAGCGGCGGCCGGCTGCGCGGCACTTCGTCGAACCAGTGCGAGATCTGACCATTGAGCGGAGTGGGCACGAGCGGGGTGGGCACCGAACGATTGTGCAGCACGACTCAGTGGTCTAATCAGCCCATGACCGGCCTGCACCGTCGTGACAGCGTTTTCGTGTTGACCCTCGGCGACGACGAGAACCGGTTCCACCCGGACCGGCTGACGGCGATCAACGCCGCGCTCGACGAGATCGAGGCCGCGCCAGACCCAAAGGCGGTGGTCACCACCGGTGTCGGGAAGTTCTACTCCAACGGCCTCGACCTCGACTTCATGGCCGCCAACCCCGATGCCGCCGAAGCCACTCTGCGCCAGGTCCACGCATTGTTCGCGCGGGTGCTGGCGTTTCCGGCGCCGATCGTGGCGTCGCTGCAAGGCCACACGTTCGCGGCGGGCGCAATGCTGGCACTGGCACACGACCTGGCCGTGATGCGGTCCGACCGCGGGTACTTCTGTCTGCCGGAGGTCGATCTCGGCATTCCCTTCACACCCGGCATGAACGCGCTGATCCGCGCCAGGCTGTCGATCGCGACGGCCCACGAGGCGATGACGACGGGACGCCGGTACGGCGGCGAGGAAGCCCACGACGCCGGCATCGTCGCGGGTGTCGGCGCCGAGGACGAGGTGCTCGACATCGCCGTCGCGCGGGCGCAGGAGCGGGCCGCGAAGGCCGGCCCGACGATGGGCGCCATCAAGGCGCGGCTCTACGGCGAGGTGATCGAGGCGTTGGCGGCCAGCTAGCCGCGACTGCGCATGCTTCCGTTTCGTTGAGCCTGCGCTCGTCGTCGATGCGTTGGCTGCGGTCTTCGGTTCGGGTGCGGGCGCGGCGGGGCATGGTCAGGCCGGCGTTGGTCAGGCCGGCGATGGGAATCGCCTCAGCGGTGGTCGTGGCAACTGGTGCGGTCGGTGAGCACAGGGCAGGGAACAGCAGCACGCTGCCGGGCCGAGTGGTGTAGGTCTGCCCGTTTGGCGCCGTCCAGACCACGGTGCCGTCGGGTAGTTGTCGGTCGCCCCAGCCGCCCTTGCCGCTCCAGAAGGTCTTGAGCAGGTGGTTCTTTCGACACAGGCACTTCAGGTTCGACGCTTGGGTGGGCCCGACCGGATACGGAATCGTATGGTCCAAATCGCAATTCATCGCGGGTTCGTCACAGCCGGGGAACCGACAGGTCAGATCGCGGCAGCGGACGAAGTCGGCCAACGCCGCCGACGGGACGTACCGTGGTTCGGGTCCGGCGTTGCCGGGGTGGATGATCTTCCTGATCTCCGCATTGAGCGCAGCGCGGCGCAGCAGTGGCCCGGCCAGCACCGGACCGCCCATCAGCACCCCCGGTGTGGTGGCCGCCGGCCCGGTTGGCGGCGGATCGGCCAACGCTTCGACCAGGGTCTGCTCTCGCAGCGGCTTGGACGAGGCGCGAGGCGGTTCAGGACCGTCGAGGGCCGCGTGCTGAGCGGCCTCGCCGGCGTCGTCCACGGCGTCGGAATTGGCGACGACGTGAATGACCACGTTGCTGACGGGTGCGGCCGCTGCGCAGGCGGACCCGCCGCACAGGCAGGCCAGCCGGTCCTGACCGTTGGCCAGCGCACCCATCGCATCGGCGCGGCGCTGATCGAGCGTGCGTGGGTCGGCCTCACAGGTCGTGCGGGCCAGCGCGTCGAGCCGCTGATCCAGCGCGGCGGCGTCGTGCGCGAACAGCGTGCCCCACAACGAGGCCAGACCGCTGGCGTCCTCAGCACCGATCTCCACACTGCGTGAACGAGCCCGCTCCTGACTGCGGCGCAACGCATTCGGATCGAACCGGTCCACCCAATAGTCGATGGCCTGCACGGTCTTGTTCGCCGACATCGGTTCCCACTCGTGGATTGCCGACGCCACCGCGGCATCCACCGCACGCAGCGCATCGGGGTCCTTGATCAGCATCGTGCGCCACACGATCGCCGACATCAGCCGGAAGTTGATCAGACCCTCGGCGAACACCCGACCGACGCGCGGCAACCGGTCGCGCAACGCGGTCGCGACCAATAGTTGATGCGACGCCGCACCCGAGGTGATCTGTTGGACGGCACCGATGTGGGCGCAGACCGCACCCCAGTTGTCGAGGTACCACTGCTCACGCTCGGCCGACCGATC
>JAVRPF010000367.1:0-2897 GCA_032162385.1 Mycobacterium sp. | reverse complement strand
GAGCGCTACCTCGACAAGCCGCGCCACGTCGAGGCCCAGGTGATCGCCGACCAGCACGGCAACGTCATCGTCGCGGGCACCCGCGACTGCTCGCTACAGCGCCGCTTCCAGAAGCTGGTCGAGGAGGCCCCGGCGCCGTTCCTCACCGACGCGCAGCGCAAGGAGATCCACGAGTCGGCCAAGCGGATCTGCAAGGAGGCCGGCTACTACGGCGCGGGCACCGTCGAGTACCTCGTCGGCCAGGACGGGCTGATCTCGTTCCTCGAGGTGAACACCCGCCTGCAGGTGGAGCACCCGGTGACCGAGGAGACCGCGGGCATCGACCTAGTGCTGCAACAGTTCAAGATCGCCAATGGCGAGGCCCTCGACATCACCGAGGATCCGACGCCGCGCGGCCACTCGTTCGAGTTCCGCATCAACGGCGAGGACGCCGGCCGCGGCTTCCTGCCCGGCCCCGGCCCGGTGCTCAAGTTCGAGCCCCCGACGGGCCCCGGCGTGCGCCTGGACTCGGGTGTCGAGAGCGGTTCGGTGATCGGCGGCCAGTTCGACTCGATGCTGGCCAAGCTGATCGTCACCGGTGCGAACCGCGACGAGGCGCTGGCGCGTGCGCGACGCGCGCTGGACGAGTTCACCGTCGAGGGCCTGGCCACGGTCATCCCGTTCCACCGCGCGGTGGTGTCGGATCCCGCGTTCATCGGCAACGGCGACGGGTTCGGCGTCCACACCCGCTGGATCGAGACCGAGTGGGACAACACCGTGGAACCCTTTACCGGCGGCGAGCCGCTCGACGAGGAGGAGACCCTCCCGCGTCAGAGGGTCGTCGTCGAGATCGGTGGCCGTCGCGTCGAGGTGTCGCTGCCCGGTGATCTGGTGATCGGCAACGGAGGTGGAGCGTCCGGCGCGGCTGGGGTCATCCGCAAGAAGCCCAAGCCCCGCAAGCGCAGCGCGAGCGGCGGTGCTGCCACCTCCGGCGACGCCATCACCGCGCCCATGCAGGGCACCGTCGTCAAGGTCGCGGTCGAGGAGGGCCAACAGGTCGCTGCCGGCGATCTCATCGTGGTGCTGGAGGCCATGAAGATGGAGAATCCGGTGACTGCCCACAAGGACGGCACCATCACCGGACTCGCGGTGGAGGCCGGTGCCGCCGTCACACAGGGCACCGTGCTCGCCGAGATCAAGGACTAGCGAGCGGCCAGCCAGTCGGTGAACCGGGTGGTGGCGATCGCCGCATCGTCACCGGTCACCAGGCTGTGGTGCTCGTCAACGGGCGTGCCGAAGTAGGTCGCCTGCGGATCGACGACGACGGTCTTGTCGTCGCCCTGCTTGGCAATGACGGCACTGGCCATGTCCGCGAACGAGAACTTGTCCGGCCCAGCGATGTTCACGATGCCACCCAGTGGCGGGCCGACGGCGACGCGCGCCACCGCGGTGGCCACGTCGTCGGAGGCGATCAGCTGAATCAGCCCGTCCGGGACCCGGACCTCGTCGCCGACCACTAGCGATCCGGTGATCGCCTCGGCGAACTCGTGGAACTGGGTGGCGCGCACTACAGAGTACGGGATGCCGGAGTCGACGATCGTCTTCTCCTGCACGACCTTGGCCCGCATGTAGCCGCTGTCCGGCAGGTCGTCCGCGCCGACGATGGACAGCGCGACGTAGTGACCGACGCCTGCGGTCTTCGCGGCCGCCGCCAGGTTCGTGGTGGACGTCGAGAAGAACTGCAGCACCGCCTCGTCCTCGAACGAGGGCGAGTTGACCACGTCGATGAGGACGTCGGCACCTGCCAGCGCGTCGGCGAGCCCCTCTCCGGTGAGCACGTCCACACCCGACGACCGCGACGTGGCCACCACCTGGTGTCCCGCCGCGGTCAGCAGGTCGACGACCTTGGTTCCGATGAGCCCGCTGGCTCCGACGACCGTCAGCTTCATTTCGCGAACGCCTTCCTCACTCCGGATGCCTCAACGCTAGCCGTCGCAACGGCAAGCCGAAACCACGTGAGACGCTATCCAAGTGGAACCGGTGGAGATCAACAACGGCCAGTGGTATCTGCGCGCGATGCGCTGCGATGACAGGGTCGACGACCGCCCCGCGCTCGCCGACCTCGGCGAGACCGACCTCGACTACGTCCATGACGCCGAAGACGACTGGGCCTCCGACACCCGGTACACGTGGGCCGTGTGCGAGCCGTCCACCGGTGAGCTGCTCGCCGAGATAACGCTGGACCCCAAGTCGTCGTACATGCATAGCAGGGCGCGGCCCGGCCACGAAGACGCCGCGGCGATGGCCGAGGACACCGTCCGCCTGTATGCCTCCGAGGTTCTCGGACTGCGGGTGCACACGTGAATCCGAGTTCCCTCCCGCCCAGCTCCGCCCGCCCGAAGGTCGTCACCGTCACCGGCGCGGCAGGCCAGATCGGCTACGCCGCGCTGTTCCGGATCGGCTCCGGTGCGCTGCTCGGGCCCGACGTGCCCGTGGTGCTGCGCCTGCTGGAGTTGCCGTCCGCGGTACGCGCTGCCGAGGGCGTCGTGATGGAACTCGTCGACAGCGCCTTCGACCTCCTCGCCGGCGTCGAGATCCACGACGACCCGGTGCGGGCGTTCGACGGCGTCGACGCCGCACTGCTGATCGGCGCCAAGGCACGGAGCAAGGGCATGGAACGCGCCGACCTCCTTGCCGCCAACGCCGCCATCTTCGCCGAGGCGGGGCGTGCGCTGAACGCGGGCGCGGCTGACGACGTCCGGGTGGTGGTCGGCAACCCGGCGAACACGAACGCGCGCGTCGCGGCGGCCCACGCACCGGACATCCCCGCCGAACGGTTCACCGCGCTCACCCGTCTCGACCACAACCGGGCGGTCGCCGCGCTGGCCTCCCACGCCGACGTCCACGTCACCGAGGTG
>JAVRPF010000366.1:0-2799 GCA_032162385.1 Mycobacterium sp. | reverse complement strand
CCGCTGCGGTGGAGTTCGACCCCGTGGGCGTTGATCCACGCGTAGGGGGTGCCGTCGGGCTTGATGACCAGGGCCCACTCCCCCTGGCTCAGGTCCATGGAGTCGATGCCGGGCTCGCCGACGGTCCGGACGTCGTGCAGCGGAAGGCCGGTCGCGTGAAAGAACTGCAGGCCCCGGTAGCCGCGGTCGGCACCGACGAATCCGGCGACGAAGTCGTTGGCGGGGTTTGACAGCAGCCGCGCAGGCGCGTCGTACTGCTGCAGCTTGCCGCCACGGCCGAACACCGCGACCTTCTCCCCGAGCTTGATCGCCTCGTCGATGTCGTGGGTCACGAATACGATGGTCTTGCGCAATTCGCTTTGCAGTCGCAGGATTTCGGTCTGCAGCTCCTCGCGGACCACCGGGTCCACGGCACTGAAGGGCTCGTCCATCAGCAGGATCGGCGGATCGGCGGCAAGTGCACGGGCCACGCCGACGCGCTGCTGCTGCCCGCCCGAGAGCTGAGCCGGGTAGCGGTTGGCCAGCTTCGGATCCAGCCCGACGCGCTCGAGCACCCCGAGCGCGGCCTTGCGGGCACTACGCCGGGATTCGCCCTTGAGCACCGGCACCGTGGCGACGTTGTCGATGACCTTCAGGTGCGGCATCAGGCCTGCGCTCTGAATCACGTAGCCGATGCCCAAGCGCAACTGAACCGGGTCGACCTTGGTGACGTCGTTGCCGTCCACGGTCAGCTTGCCGGCCGACGGGTCGATCATCCGGTTGATCATCCGCATCGAGGTGGTCTTGCCGCAGCCGGACGGGCCGACGAATGCCGCGAGCGTGCCGTCGGGCACCTCGAGCGTGAGGTCATCGACGGCGACGGTGCCGTCGGGATAGACCTTGCGGACGGCGTCGAAGTTGATCATCTGATCCCTATCCCTGGACCGGCTTGTCGAACCCGTTCTGCTGAATCCACTTCTTCGCCGCCTCGTCCGGGTCGATACCGCTGTTGCCCGACGTTTCGGTGTTCATCTGGATGAGGGCCTCGGTGCTCAGCTTGGCGCTGACGGCGTCCAACACCGTCTTGAGCTGATCCGACAACTTCTGCGAGGCGACCAGCGGTACGACGTTGGCGGCCAGAAAGTTGTTCTTCGGATCCTCGAGTACGACCAGGTTGTTCTGCGGGATCGCAGGCGACGTGCTGAAGATGTCGGCGGCCGTCACGGTGCCGTCGACGAGTGCACGCACCGTCGCCGGACCGCCGCCGTCGCTGATCGAGACGAAGTTGGCGGGCGCCACGTCGAGGCCGTACTTCGCCTTGAGGCCAGGCAGGCCCTCGGTCCGGCTCTGGAACTCCGACGGCCCGCCGAACTTCACCTCCGCGGAGTGCGCCGCGAGGTCTCCGATGGTCTTGAGGTTCCACTTCTTGGCCGTCGCGTCGCTGACCGCGACGGTGTCCTGGTCGTTGGCCGGCGACGGCGTCAGGATCGACAGATCACCGGGTAGCGCACGGTAAAGGGCCAACTCGACGGAAGTCGGATCGGTCGCCTTGGTCGCCTTGTCGAAGTACTGCAGCAGGTTGCCGGTGTACTCGGGGATGAGGTCGATGGAGTGATCCTTGACCGCTGGGATGTAGGTCTCACGGCTGCCGATGCCGAACTGCCGCCCGACCGTGAAGCCGTTGGCCTCCAACGCCTGGGCGTAGATCTCGGCGATGATCTTCGACTCGGGGAAGTCCGCGGAGCCCACCTTGATCGACTTGAGGTCACCCGAGATCTCGCCGCCGCCGAGCGGGTTGGAACTTCCGCAAGCCGTGGCGATGAGGGCGAGGACCGCTGCGAGTACGGCCAGACTTCTCCTGTGCACGGTTCGTCGCGCGGGGTTCATCCGAACGTCCTTTCGGCGGCACCTGCTTTCCGCGACCCTAACGGCCTTCGCGGGATGTCGCCCGGCTTTACCTCGTGCTGAGCGGACGGATTGCCCCGTAAACCGGTGACACGCTGACGCGATGACATCCAACGACGTTTACGAACGGCTCGGCGTGCTCGAGCATCTCGTCCAGCACCTGTACGAGAAGACCGGGGGTGCCGATGCCTGATCTGCAGACCTCGCCCGACCCCAGGTGTCGGCCCACGTGCAGCAGCTGCTCGCCTCCGGCGACAAGATCGGCGCCATCAAGGCCTACCGGGACGCGACCAACGTCGATCTGGCCACCGCGCGCCGGATCATCGAGTCGCTCTGACCTTTCGACGATCAGACCGGCACCGCTGGTTTCATTCGCAGGCCCGACGGGCAAGGATAGAACCATGAGTACCGACCCGAACGTGCCGCCCGTCGAGCCGGGTCCGCCCGGGCCCCTCCATCCGATGGCCGACGAGCGGTCGCTGGGCGCACCTGCGCCAAGGCCGCCGCCACCCGAGAACGCCGTGAAGTTCACCAGGGCCGGCGCCCTGTGGTCGGCGCTCATCGTCGGCTTCCTCATCCTCATCGTGTTGCTGATCTTCATCGCGCAGAACACCGACTCGGCCAGCTTCCACTTCATCGGCTGGAACTGGAGTTTGCCGCTCGGGGTCGCCATCCTGCTGGCGGCGGTATTGGGCGGTCTCATCACCACGCTGGCCGGCGCAGCCCGCATCGTCCAGTTGCGGCGCGCGGCGAAGGAGAACTACAGGGCCGCCCTGAGGTAGCCCACCTGGTCACCGGATCGACACCAGGTCGTCGATGGAGTCGTTCGGTAGCGGGCCGTCGACCACCGCCGTCACCCACGCCGAGTTCAGCGTGATGGACCCGTTGTGGTTGTCCAGGAATGCGGTGTCGGCG
>JAVRPF010000365.1:0-7367 GCA_032162385.1 Mycobacterium sp. | reverse complement strand
GCCTCGAACGACTCGCCGAGGACCTGCTGGAGAATGGGACGTCACCCGATGACTTTCCGGACGCCTTCCGGTCGGCACTGCGGGGTGCGGTGGACTCGCCGGATGTGGTGGGAACGAAGACGATTTCGGCGTACCGCAGCGGATTCGACATCGACTGGTCGCAACCGAGCCACGCCGACGTCGTCGCCGACGCCCGCGAACTGGCAGGCCGGGCGCACCCGCTGCGGCTCGACAGCCCGGTACTGATCGCCTTCGCGGTGCACGAGGCCGCCGCACACGGACTGCCCATCCAGGTACACGTCGGCTTCGGCGACCGCGATCTCGACCTGCACCGCACCGATCCGATGCTGCTGCTGCCACTGCTGCGCACGATGACACCCGTCCCGGTGCTGCTTCTGCACTGCTATCCGTTCCAGCGTCAGGCGGGGTATCTCGCCCAGTCCTTCGACCACGTGAATTTCGATGTGGGACTGGCGATCAACTACCTCGGGGTCCGCTCGACCGGACTGGTCGCCGAGGCGCTCGAGACGGCGCCGTTCGCCAAACAGCTGTACTCCTCCGACGCCTTCGGCCCACCCGAACTCCACGTCCTTGGCTCGGTGTTGTGGCGGCGCGCAATGGGGCTGGTGCTCGGCGGCTGGGTACGGGCCGGGGACTGCACCGAGCAAGACGCCATCCGGATCGTCGACATGGTCGGCGTGCACAACACCGAGCGGGTGTACGCGCTCTGATACACACCGCCGCACCGCTTTTCGATTCGCTACGGCGATTCGTCGAACGCGGCGAGGCGCCGTTCTACGGCCCGGGCCACAAGGGTGGCCGGACGCTGGAACCCTGGTTCCGCGATCACATCGCGGCGATCGATCTCAACAACCTGCCGGACACCGACACGCTGCACTGCCCGGAAGGCCCGATCCTCGAGGCCGAGCGGCTCATCGCCGATGCCTGGGGCGTCGGCGAGAGCTTCATCCTGGTTCAGGGGTCGACCAGCGGCAATATCGCCATTGCTCTTTCGGCACTGCGGCCCGACGAGCCGGTGCTGGTGGCACGCAACGCGCACAAGTCCGTGCTGGCGGGACTGGTGCAGGTCGGTGCCCGCCCGGTGTGGCTCGAACCCCGCTGGGATGGGCGGTTCGGTGTCGCGCACGGCCTTGACGCCCGTGTCGTCGAGCGCGCGTTCGGCGAGAGCGGCGCCAAGGCGCTGTGGGTGCTGCACCCGACGTATTACGGCACCACCGGCGACATCGCAGCGCTGGCCGAGCTGTGCCGTCGGCACGACGCCAAGCTCCTGGTCGACGGCGCGCACTCACCGCACTTCGCGTTCCATCCCGATCTACCAACCCCTGGCGAAAAGGCCGGTGCCGCAGCGACCGTGCAGTCGGTGCACAAGATCCTGTCCGGCTTGAGCCAGGCTGCGGTGCTCCACATCGACCCGGCGGTGCTCGATCCGGCGTCGGTGCGCCGGGGGTTGCAGCTGATCCAGACCACCAGCCCGCACTTCGCCATCATGGCGTCGATCGACCTCGCGCGGCGACAGATGATGCTGGACGGCCGCGAACTGCTCGACCAGGCTCTGGGGCGGGCCAGGACTGCGGCGACCCGGCTGGCCGCCATCCCGGGCCTGCGGGTTCTGCGTCCAGAACATCTCGCCGGCGCGGGCACCGGACTGCATCAACTCGACGAGACCAAACTGCTCATCGGAACCGCGGGTCTGGCGGCCGCGGCCCGCGACATCGTCGAGCGACTCAACCACGTGCACGGTGTCCAGCCGGAGCTGAGCGGCACCGGGCATGTGTTGTGCATCACCACGATCGGCAATACCGACGACGACATCGAGCGCTTGATCGTCGGCTTCGAGGAAGTCTCGAGCCACGTCGGCCGACGGAGCGGGGACGCGCGGACCGGGTTGATCGGCGATCTGCTCGCCGCGCGTCCGGAGACGGTCCTCACGCCGCGGGAGGCGTTCTTCGCAGCCGACGAGGCGGTGCCGCTGTCGGCTGCAGCCGGGCGAATCGCGGCCGAGGCCATCACGCCCTACCCGCCTGGCATCCCCCTGGTGATGCCCGGTGAGCGGCTCAGCACCGACGTCATCGACCTGCTGCTGGCGCTACGCAACGCCGGCAATCCGATCAGCGCAGCGGATCCGACGATGGGCCTGGTCACCGTCGTCCGCTGACGATCGATTCTGCGGGCAGTGCGCAGAAGTTCGAGGCCCGCACCCTCAGCGCAGAGTCAACGGCCTCAGCGTCCGCAGTTCGGACTGCGTCCCTTGAAACCAGCGACCCGCAACACCGAGCCGTCCACCCGTCCCATGTCCAATTCGCCTGCATTGACGGCGCTCTCCAGCCGGTCCAGCACGGCGGGCACCTCATCAGTGGTCACCCACAGTGCGACGTCCGCGCCGGCCTGCAACGCGTGCAGCGCGGCCTCCGAGACGCCGAAATGATCGGAGATGGCCTTCATGCTGGACAGATCGTCGGTGAACACGGGGCCGTCGAACGGCGGTCCGCCGTACTCACCGGAGCGCAGCAGCCCGTACACGCCCGGCGTCAGGCTGGTCGGCTGGTCGGTGGTCAGACCCGGCACCTCCAGATGTCCGACCATGACGGCGACGGGCGCCACGGTGGTCAACGTGCGGTAGGGGATGAGGTCGTTGGTCTGCAGGTCCGGCAGCGGAGGTGTCGTGACGTCGCCGAGGTGCGAGTCGCCGGAACCGTGGCCGTGGCCGGGGAAGTGCTTGAGCACCGGCAGCAGCCCGGCGTCACGCAGTCCCTGGGCGTACGCGCCCGCATACTCGGTGACCTTGGCGGGATCGCTGCCGAACGAGCGGTCGCCGATCACGTCGTCGTCCGCCTCGGTCGTCACGTCGACGACGGGCGCGAAGTCGATGGTGAAGCCCAGCTTCCGTATCGCCGTGCCGCGATCGAACGCGATGTCGTGGACCTCCTGCGGGGTACGGGTCTGCGCCAGCACCCGGGGCGACGGCTGACTGCCGATGAGGCTCGACAGCCGTTGCACCCGGCCACCCTCCTCGTCGACGCTGACCGCCAGCGGCAATGGGGCCGCCGACGCGGCGATGTCGGGAATGGTTCCGTCGGACAGCATCGTCAGGTCCGTCCAACTGCCGACGAAGATGCCACCGACGTGATGGGTGGCCACCACGGCGCGCGCGTCGGCGGCACCGGTGACGCCGACCATGAGCAACTGCGCCAGCTTGTCCCGCGTCGACATGGCCGCCAGCAACGCCGGGCCGTCCCCACACGCCGGCGGCGGGGGTTGCGGCGTCTCGCCAGAGGACGATCGAGTGCCGGTGGCGGCCTGCGCGGAGGCGTCCGGATCGGGCGAGGAGGCGGTTCGCTCACCCGCCGAACACGCCATCGTCAACGCCGACACGGCCACCACGATGCACAGGGCGCGGGGAAGAGCCATGGTCACTGAGGCTATCGGGCGCCGTGCTACGTTGACCGAGTGGACCGCTTCGTCTTGCCCGCCGCCGCGAGCATCGTCGTCGGACTGCTGCTCGGCGCGGCCGCCATCTTCGGTTTGACGCTGATGGTCCAGCAGGACACCAAGCCGACCGTCCAGCCCGGTGACCCGGGTTCGTCGGTGCTCAACAGGGTCGAGTACGGCGACAGAGGTTAGCTCCGGGGTCGCGCTCCTGGCGCGGCGCTGGCTGTGGGTGGTCGCTGCGGCGGCATTGGTCCTAACGTTCGCGCAGTCGCCCGGACAGATCTCCCCCGACACCAAGCTCGATCTCACCGCCAACCCGCTGCGCTTCCTCGCGCGCGCGGCGAACCTGTGGAACAGCGAGCTGCCGTTCGGCCAGGCGCAGAACCAGGCCTACGGCTACCTCTTTCCACATGGCGCCTTCTTCCTCGCGGGGGATCTGCTCGGGCTACCAGGTTGGGTGACACAGCGGCTGTGGTGGGCGCTGCTGCTCGTCGTCGGATTCTGGGGAGTGCTGCGCGTCGCCGAAGCGCTGGGTATCGGTAGCCCCTCGTCTCGGGTGATCGCCGGGATCGCGTTCGCGCTGTCCCCGCGCGTGCTCACCACAATCGGCGCGATCTCGTCGGAGACGCTGCCGCTGATGCTTGCGCCGTGGGTGTTGCTCCCGGTCATCCTGGCCTTGCGTGGCGCGGGTTCGGTGCGGGTGCTGGCCGCGCGCTCGGCGCTGGCCGTCGCCTTGATGGGGGCGGTCAACGCGGTGGCCACCCTGACCGGTTGTCTGGCCGCGCTGATCTGGTGGGCCGCCCACCGACCCAACAAGTTGTGGTGGCGGTTCACCGCGTGGTGGGTAGGGTGCTCGGTGCTCGCGGTGCTGTGGTGGGTGGTCGCGCTGGTGATGCTCGGCCGAATCAGCCCGCAGTTCCTGGACTTCATCGAATCGTCCGGCGTCACCACGCAGTGGTTGTCGCTGACCGAGGTGCTGCGCGGAACCTACAGCTGGACGCCGTTCGTGGCGCCGAATGCGACGGCGGGCGTGTCGCTGGTGACGGGTTCGGTGGCGGTATTGGCGACGACGCTGGTGGCCGTGGCGGGCCTGGTCGGCCTTGGCTTGCGGACCATGCCCGCGCGGGGCCGGCTGATCACCATGCTGCTGGTGGGCCTGGCGCTGCTGGCGGTGGGCTACTCCGGCGGACTCGGCTCGCCGGTGGCCCACCAGGTGCAGACGTTCCTGGACGCGGCGGGCACCCCGGTGCGCAACGTGCACAAGCTCGAGCCGTTGATCCGGCTGCCGCTGGCACTCGGCCTGGCCCATCTGTTGGGCCGCGTCCCCTTGCCCGGCAGCGTGCCCCGCCGTCAGTGGGTGAGCGCATTCGCACATCCCGAACGCGACAAGCGAGTGGCCGTCGGCATCGTCGTGCTCGTCGCGCTCGCAGCGGGCACGTCGTTGGCCTGGACCGGAAGGCTCGCCGCGCCGGGCACGTTCAAGGCGATCCCGCAGTACTGGCACGACACCGCCGCCTGGCTCGACGCGCACAACACCGGACGGCAGCCAGGCGACCGGGGCCGGGTGCTGGTCGTGCCCGGTGCGCCCTTCGCCACCCAGACGTGGGGCAACAGTCACGACGAACCGCTCCAGGTGCTCGGCGACAGCCCGTGGGGGGTGCGGGATTCGATTCCGCTGACGCCGCCACAAACCATCCGCGCGCTGGACTCGGTGCAGCGGCTGTTCGCCGCCGGGCGCCCCTCCGCGGGGCTCGTCGATACCCTTGCCCGGCAAGGCATCTCGTACGTCGTGGTGCGCAACGACCTGGACCCGGAATCGTCGCGCTCGGCGCGCCCCCTGCTGGTTCACCGAACCATCGACGGATCGCCGGGGCTGTCGAAGGTGGCACAGTTCGGCGACCCGGTCGGTCCGGGGATGCTGGCGGGGTTCATCACCGACAGCGGGTTGCGGCCGCGCTACCCGGCGGTGGAGATCTACCGCGTGGACGCCGCGGGGCCCACCCCGATACCCCCCAGGGCGTACCTCACCGACACCGACTCGATGGCCCGCGTCGACGGCGGACCCGAGGCGCTGCTGCGACTCGACGAGCGCCGACGCCTGCTGGGCCAACAACCGCTGGGCCCCATGCTTCTTACCGCGGACGCCGAACGCGCGGGGTTGACCGCACCGGTCGTGACCGTCACCGACACCCCGGTGGCACGCGAGACCGACTACGGCCGCGTCGACGACCACTCGTCGGCAATCCGCGCTCCCGACGACATCCGGCACACCTTCAACCGCGTCATCGACTACCCGGCCGGCGGCGCCGACACCGTCTACGGAAAGTGGCCCGGCGGCAGGTTGTCGGTGTCGAGCTCGGCGGCGGACTCGACGGCACTGCCCAACGTCGCCACCGCGCTCGGTCCCACCGCGGCCATCGACGGCGACTCGTCGACCAGTTGGGTGTCCAACGCCTTGCAGGCCGCCGTAGGGCAGTGGTTGCAGGTCGACTTCGATCACCCCATCGCCAACGCGACCGTCACAATCACCCCGAGCGCCACCGCGGTCGGCGCACAGGTCCGCCGCATCGAGGTGGCCACCGCCGACGGCACCAGCACGCTGCGGTTCGACGAACCCGGCAAGCCGCTCACCGCCGCCCTGCCATACGGCGAGACCCCGTGGGTCCGGTTCACCGCGGTGGGCACCGACGACGGCTCACCCGGGGTGCAGTTCGGCATCACCGACTTCACCGTCACCCAGTACGACGCGTCCGGGTTCGCCCGGCCGGTGAGCCTGCGACACACCGTCGTGGTGCCGGGGCCGCCTCCCGGTTCGGCTGTGGCGCAATGGGATCTGGGTTCCGACCTGCTCGGCCGCCCCGGCTGCGCGGACGGACCCGTCGGCGTGCTGTGTGCCGCGGCCATGGCGTCCTCACCGGAGGAACCGGTCAACCTGAGCCGCACGCTTACGGTGCCGGAGGCCACCGAGGTGACGCCGACGGTGTGGCTGCGCGCGCGGCAGGGCCCCAACCTGGCCGACCTGATCAGACCGCCCGGCACCACGTTCGCGGCAGGCGACGCCGACCCGATCGACGTGCTCGGTTCGGCCTACGCCGCCACCGACGGCGACCCCCGCACCGCGTGGACCGCACCGCAGCGAGTGGTGCAGTACCGGACGGCGCCCAGCCTTCAGGTACGCCTGCCCGCCCCGACGGAGGTCGCCGCGTTGCGCCTGACGCCGAGTTCGTCGGCACTGCCCGCGCACCCGACGATGGTCGCCGTCGACCTGGGCGACGGGCCACAGGTCCGTCCACTCGACGCAGGGGGCGGTGCTCAGACAGTGCCGTTGCGCCCCAGGGTGACGGACACCATCAAGTTGTCGATCCTGGACTGGGACGACGTGATCGACCGCACCGCACTGGGTTTCGACCAGGTAAAGCCGCCCGGCCTGGCAGAGGTCACCGCACTCGACGCGCACGGAGCGCCGATCGCCGCCGCCGACCCGACGCGCAACCGCGCCCGCGCCATCGCGCTGCCGTGCGGGCGCGGCCCGATTATCGCCGTCGCGGGCCAGTTCGTGCAGACGTCCGTCGCCACCACCGTCGGCGCCCTGCTCGACGGTGAACCCATTGCCGCACGGCCATGCCGGGCCGCACCGATCGCCTTGGCCAAGGGCGAGCAGGAATTGGTGATCAGCCCAGGGCCGGCCTTCGTCGTCGACGGCATCCAGTTGGCGGGCCCGCTCGCCCCGCAGGTGCGCGGCGCCACAGCCACCCCGGCCAAGACCGAGCGCTGGGCAGCCGACCACCGCGAGGTCGACGTCACCGCATCCCCCGCGTCGCGGGTGCTGGTGGTGCCCGAGAGCATCAACCCTGGATGGCGGGCGCACGCACCTGACGGCGCCACCCTGACCCCGGTGACGGTCAACGGCTGGCAGC